>CAZUCG010000494.1:0-2572 GCA_964619145.1 uncultured Lentisphaeraceae bacterium
CGGGATGATAACTAAACTCAAAGCAGCCCAAATCGTCAATACTTGCGGCGAGCCATTGCTGATCGCAGACGGCACAGATTTCAAAGTCCTGGAAAAAATTTTTACTGCAGCTGATATCGGTACGCTCTTCTTACCGAGTCGCCAACAACGTATGCACGCCAGGCAGCGCTTCTTGGCATTTTTTTCTGAGCCGACTGGCAGCCTGATTGTCGACGCCGGCGCAGAAAACGCTCTCTGCCAGCATAACACCAGTTTACTTCCCGGCGGCATCCTGGGCGTCTCCGGGACTTTTCGACGTGGCGACACGGTAAAAATAGTCAATTCCGAGCGTCGGGAATTAGCCCGCGGGATAGTTAATCTCGCCTATGACGAAGTCGCCCGCATTTGCGGTGCCCAAAGTAGCGAGCTGGACAAATATTTGGGTCATACAGTTGACGCGAAAGTCATCGTGCATCGCAATTATCTGGTCTTGACTTTCTGTTGACCCCTTGCGGCAGTAGTCTGTGCGCCTGCCGCGGTTGCGTCTGCCGTCTCGTGCTAGTACCCTCACTCTGCTTTAAGCCTAAAAGGATTTCTATGGAACTATTATCACCAGCCGGCAATTTAGAATGCGGCATTGCTGCCTTTACCTACGGGGCCGACGCAGTTTATCTGGGGATGCAGCAATTCTCCGCCCGGGCTGATGCCGATAACTTCACTCTTGAGGACTTGGCGATACTGCTGGGGCTAGCACACGACAACCTGGAGCGTCCAGGCAAAGTCTATATCGCAGTCAATACCTTGGCGAAGCAGGCGGAATTGCCGGCCTTGATCGACTTGCTCGCGCAGTTGCGCGACCTCTCTGTCGATGCTTTGATTATCCAGGACCTCGGCAGCTATGACCTGGTGCATCGGCATTTTCCGGAATTAGCACTGCACGCTAGTACCCAACTGGCGGTACACAATCGCGCCGGTGTCGTACAGGCCGCTGAGATGGGCTTCAAGCGCGTTATCGCGGCCCGAGAATTGACACTAGAGGAGCTCAGTGAGATGGCCAGTGTTCCTGGCATTGAGCTGGAAGCCTTCGTACATGGCGCGCTCTGCCACGGCTATAGCGGGTTGTGCCTGTTCTCATCGTGTTTGCGCAATACCAGTGGCAACCGCGGCGATTGCGCCTATGTCTGCCGGAACAGCTTCCAAGTCTGGCAAGGCTCACGGCGCCTGGCGGATAATTGCGCGATTATGTCGATGAAGGACTTGGCCCTCGACGAGATGCTGCCGCAATTGCGCAAAGCTGGCCTCGCTTCCTTGAAAATCGAAGGTCGCAAGAAGAGCCCGCTCTATGTGGCAGCCGTCACCAACTACTACCGTAAGCTCCTCGATAAGTCGTTTGCAGCTGGCGAAAAAGAAAAATGCGAACGACACCTGAAGAGTATCTTCTCAAGACCCTGGACTAAATTTTTTCTCCGCACTCCGACTGCTGCTGGTGTAACCGACTGCCAGACTGTCGGTCCTCGTGGTGTGCCGATCGGCAAAGTCCTGGCAGTCGTGCCTAGCAGCCCCGACAAATTGCGCTTCACGCTGCAGAATCAGTCTTTGGAAAAGCACGACGGGCTGCAGCTGGAGCTGCCTGACCGAGAAAAACCGTATGGCTTTGCGGTAGAAGAGATCCGCGTTTTCCCTCAAGGCAACAGCGAGGATTCCCGTATGACCTTCGTGGCTGAGCCGAATCAAGTCATCGAAGTGCCCTTACCAGACAGCCATCCGAGCATCAGCATCGGCCAGGACATCTTCTGCTCATCTTCTCAGGAAGCCAAACGCTCGTACCGTTGGCCGAGTGTACGCCCGGCCCTAACTCGCGCTCGCGACCTCGTGTGTTTTCATTTACAAATCAGTGCGCGGGAGCTTTCTGTCATCACCCAAGCCAATGCCGGTGGTCTGGAGTTGCCTGATTTCAAGACCATACTGCCGCTTCCCGAGAAGCTCGCCCCGGCCAGGAAGCCAGAGATGGTAGCAGAAACTGCCCAACAGTGTTTTGCCAAGCTAGGGAATTCGCCGTTCGTGATGGGTGACTTACGCATCGACAACCCGGAACAGCTGTTCGTGCCGACTTCGCTCTTGAATGAACTCCGCCGGCTAGCGGTGGCCACTGCGGAAGAAGCCCTGGCCAGCAACCAGCAAAACACGGTGCGGCATATTTCCCAGGAACTGCAGCAATGGCGCCCGGACGCACTGCCAGAGAAACTCGCCCAGCCGACCTGGTCAGTGAAGATAGACCAGCCTTTCTTTCTGAACCTGTTCGCCGAAAAAGATTGGCAAAACTTGCAGGTAGTAATTTTTGATTTGGGCAAAATTTCAGAAAAAGACTTACCCGCTGCGCTAGCCAGCTTGGAGCAGAAAGTAGGCCGGAACCGCCTCTGCCTAGCGCTGCCGGCCATCACCCGGCCACTCCGGCAACGCAATTGGCCGGCCTTGGTCAAGACGCTGTTCAAGGACGGCTGGAGGCGGTGGCAAATCAGCAACCTCGGCAGTTTGGCAATGCTTAGCGAGGCCGGTGCCAGCAAAAGCAACGCCTGGTTCTCGGCTGATTGGC
>CAZUCG010000495.1:0-2566 GCA_964619145.1 uncultured Lentisphaeraceae bacterium
CCGTCGGGAAAGACCGAGAAAATTCTATTAAATTCGCAAGTAGTTGGTTGAAAACAGTATAAAATAAATTATCCGAATTATTGAGAGCCTTTTTATACCCCCTTAACTTGTAAAAAAAGAAATCTGCATTAAATTACTTCGTACACGAATCATTTTACCAAGACGAATATTTTTTTATGAACAAGCCTAATACTGAGAGTTATGATTTACGGATATTACGTTCTTTGCGTCGTGTAATCCGTGCTGTTGACAAGTATTCCTGCAAGCTTGACATCGAGCTTGGTTTGACTACACCTCAGTTACTATGTCTCGACGCTTTAGCTAAGTCATCTACGCTTTTGACTTTAAGTGGTTTGGCTGCCTCTATCAACCTCGGGGTCAGCACGGTTAATGGTATCATTGATCGTTTAGAAGCCAAGCAGTATTTAGTCCGACAGCGTTCCACAGTTGATCGGCGGCAAGTATTTTTAGCACTAACTGCTGCCGGTCGTGGGATAGTCGAGGCTGCCCCTTCGCTTCTTCAGGATCGTTTTTCAGCGTCCTTAGGGAAGCTTTCGCCAACAAAACAAAAGACCATAACTGAAGTCTTAGAGTTGGTAGTGAAATTGATGGAGGTGGATGATGTAGACACCTCGCCGCATCTTTTTGTCGATGACGAAGAAATTGATACTAAAACAATGGCCCCCCAACGGAAAGAATAATGAAGAATTTATCAGAGCAACAACAAGAAATTTTAAAAGGTATAGACGGCAAGCTGTCTAGCAATTGGCAGAATTGGCATTGGCAGTTAAAACACTGCGTTAAAGATATCGCAACTTTTGAGAAGTTGCTAAATATATCCCTACCAGAACATCTGCGGAAAAATTTCTTAGCGGTAGCGGAAAAATTTCCGATGTCTATCACTCCTTATTATGCCTCGTTAATCAATGTCGACAACTTAGAAAATGACCCGATTTTCAAACAAAGTTTTCCTGTTATTTCGGAGTTAATTATTGACAAATCAGAGATGGCTGATTCTCTGCACGAAGATGTCGACAGCCCCTGCCCCAACCTTGTTCACCGCTATCCCGACCGCGTACTGCTGCTAGTCAGCAATACCTGCTCAATGTATTGCCGGCATTGCACCAGAAAACGCCGCGTCGGTGACCGTGATAGCATCCCCAGCCGTGAACAGATCAGCACTGCTATTGAATACATCCGCAGGACCCCAGGGGTGCGCGATGTCTTGCTCAGTGGGGGCGACCCATTTCTGTTGCCGGACGATTACCTGGACTGGATTCTCGGCGAGCTTGGCACGATCAAGCACTTAGAAGTAATTCGAATTGGCACCCGCACACCAGTTGTGCTGCCCTATCGGATTACCGATGATCTGGTTAATATGCTTAAGAAACACCAGCCGATATGGATCAACACCCATTTTAATCATCCCCGCGAACTCACCAAGTCTTCGCGCCTAGCCTTGCGGAAGCTAGCTGACGCCGGCTTCCCGCTTGGTAATCAGAGCGTATTGCTATCCGGGGTCAATGACTGCCCCCATATTATGCGGTCGCTGGTGCACAAGCTGGTGGCCAACCGCGTGCGGCCATATTACCTGTATCAGTGCGATTTGTCCGAAGGTCTTTCGCATTTCCGCACACCAGTGGGCAAAGGCATTGAAATTCTTGAAAGCCTGATTGGCCACACCAGTGGCTTTTGTGTGCCGACTTATGTGATAGACGCACCCGGCGGCGGCGGGAAAATTCCAGTTATGCCGAATTACCTGATCTCGTGGTCAACTAACAAGGTCATTTTGCGGAACTACGAAGGCGTGATTACTACTTACAAGGAGCCGGATTCCTACGAACCGACCTTCTGTGACCGTAACTGCGAAAAATGCGACCTCGAATTGTCTCTTGAAGATGCTGACGAGCATCGCTCCATCGGCATCGAAAGACTGCTTGGGGACTCTGACAAGACCATCTCACTGGTGCCGCAAGATAATTTACGCTATGAGAGGAGGCAGGAAAAGTGCGACGACTGATCAATCGCTCGGCTGCTATTCTAGCACTGGGCGCGCTGCTGTTCGCGGGAACAGTTGCGACCGCGACCGCGGATGAATTTGTTACCGCTTTGACGGGGAAATTCCCGCCCTTCAGTTTTTATGCCCAGGATGGCTCTTTGGCTGGCTTCGATGTCGACATCTCTCGCGAGATAGCGCGCCGTTTACAGCGCGAGAGCCGTATCGTCACAACTGAATGGGATGGCATCTTGGCTGGCCTAATGGTCGGTAAATACGATGCCATCATTGGCTCGATGGCAATCACCCCCGAGCGCCAACGCCAAGTGAGCTTTAGCTTGCCGTATTATGAATCCGGAGCGCAGCTTTTTGTCCACCGGGAAAATCCTAATCAGGTGTATTCCATCAGCGACTGCGCCGACCTGCGCATCGCAGTCGTGCTGGGTGAGACGTATCAGCGCTACTTAGAAAAAAATTATCCCGAAATTGAGGTCGTTACCTTTAAGTCTTCGGTAGAAATATTTGAAATGCTGGACCAAGGTCGCATTGCCGGCTTTGTCACCGACCGTC
>CAZUCG010000496.1:0-2564 GCA_964619145.1 uncultured Lentisphaeraceae bacterium
CGGGTTGCGCGCAATGGTGGCCGGCGCGAATCGCAATCCCATCCTGGTCGAGGATAGTTCCGACATCGTGCGGATGCACCCCGTCAATGAGGAAGGACAGCAGCGCGGCTTTCTCTTTGGCAGTACCGATGAGCCGCACACCTGGAATCTCAGTGAAGGCTTGGGTGGCGTAAGCGAGCAGCTTGTGTTCGTGAGCGGCGATGTTTTTCAGTCCAATCGCATTGAGATAATCAATCGCCGCCCCCAGGCCAATACTAGCAGCAATATTCGGGGTGCCTGCCTCGAATTTGTACGGCAAGGTGTTGTAAGTCGTTTTTTCGAAAGTAACTGAACTGATCATATCACCACCGCCCTGATATGGCGGCATTTTTTCCAGTAGATCAGCCTTGCCATAGAGCACTCCAATGCCGGTTGGACCATACAATTTGTGGCCCGAAAAAACGTAGAAATCGCAATCAAGTTCCTGCACATTGACCTGTAAATGGGCGACCGCTTGGGCACCGTCAACCAGCACAGGAATGCCTTTCTCGTGAGCCAGTGAGATGACCTGGCGGATCGGAGTAATGCTGCCAAGGGCATTGGAGACCTGGGTGATTGCGACCAAGCGGGTGCGGGGATTGAGGAGCTGCTCGAACTCTTCCAGTATCAGCTCCCCCAAGTCGTTGATCGGCGCGACTCGCAAGCGAGCACCGCGTTCCTCGCAGAGCATTTGCCAGGGAACAATGTTGGCATGGTGCTCCATAGCCGAGACCAGGATCTCGTCGCCTGGCTTTAAGGTCGGCCTGACGAAGCTGTGCGCAACCAAGTTGATGCCCTCAGTTGCACCACGGACAAAAATTATTTCGCGCGATTCAGCGGCCTGCAAGAATTGCTGTACCTTCTGTCGGGCGCTTTCATAGCTCTCGGTTGCCCGGCGGCTCAGCTCGTGCACGCCGCGGTGAACATTAGCGCATTCAGAGGTATAGAAGCGCACGATGGCATCCAAGACGCACTGCGGTTTTTGAGTGGTAGCGGCGTTATCAAGGTACACCAGGGGCTTGCCCCGGATCGTCTGCTTCAAGACGGGGAAGTCCTCTCGAATCCGCTGGACGTTGAACTCAGCTGCCAGAGGCTGGCTGGATGCAGGAATATTAGGCTTAGGCGTCGTTTTCATAGTCATTGCTCCTGGCGGTTTTTCGCTAGCTTCCGGTACAGTATTTGCTCCAACCGACTGCGAACCGTTACCCAGGTCATAGAGTCGAAAAGCTCGCCCGCGAAGCCGTAAATCAGCAGAGCGCGAGCCGCATCCTCTGGGATTCCTCTCGAGCGCATATAGAAGAGCGCTTCCTGGCTGATCTGGCCCACTGTTGCGCCGTGCTTACAGCGGACATCATCAGCATAGATATCAAGCTGCGGTTTGGTGTTGATCACTGCGTCTTCGGAGAGCAGTAAATTGTTATTACGTTGTGAAGCGTCTGTCTTCTGCGCACCCTGGCGGACTAAGATTTTGCCGTTAAAAACTCCGCAGCTCTGCGCGCCGAGAATTCCTTTATACAGCTCTCGACTGCTGCAGTTCGGTTGTGCGTGTTCGATCATCGTATGGTTATCAACCAGCTGTTGTCCTGTCGCGACGAAAAGGCCGCCCAAATCGCACTCGGCGCCTTCGCCATCGAGGACGACGTTGATATCGTTCCGCGCGATTGCCCCACCGAAGGAGACATTGTGGGCGAGTAAGTGGCTGTTACTCGCTTGGCGTGCCTGTAAAGTGGCGATATGAAAAGCCTGCTCGTTCTCCTGTTGCAATTTGTAGTGCTCGATGACCGCGCCCTCAGCGGCCACCAGCTCGCTGACCGCGTTGCTGAAATGGATTCCCTCTCCGAGGCTCAGGTAGCTTTCGATGAGGGTCACTCGGCTCCTGGCCCCGATGCGGTAAAGGTTACGCGGATACGAGACCATAGGTGCGCCATCTGCCAGGGTAATGAACACCACCAGAATCGGTTCTTCCAGGGTGCAGTCTGGCGCAATCTCGACCAGGGCGCCGTCTTGGAGGAAGGCCGTATTCAGGGCCACAAAAGGGTGCCCCTCAAGACGCGCATAGCGCCCCAAGTGGCAGCCCATCGCTTGCTCTTCGCTGGTGAACAGTCGGGCGAGGTTGCTGACTTTTACCCCCGCTGGCAACTCCCCAAATGTCGAAAGTTGCTCGGAGAAAAAGCCGTTCACAAACACTAGCCTGGTCTTGCACTGGAGCGTGGTGAGTTGTTCACGGGCTATGACCCCGCGCGTCAATTCCTCGCTGGCCTGGGTTTTGCCGGCCGGCTGGAATGCGCTCGTTCTGATCGCTGTGAGATCGGTGTATTTCCACTCCTCATCGCGAGGCGCAGGAAAACCGAGCGCGGTAAATTGCTCTATGCCTCTCTGACGCAAGGCGCGCACCCAGGCCAATTCGCCGCTAGTCTCTTGGGCGAGCTGAGTGAATTGCTCCAAGTAGGGCTTCTGTCCCTCTTTCATTCCGATCATTGCTCGCACTCCTGCACCGCGGCAGCGTCGATCTCCGCGTAGCCTTTTTGCTCAAGTTCCAGCGCCAG
>CAZUCG010000497.1:0-2560 GCA_964619145.1 uncultured Lentisphaeraceae bacterium
CGTCTGGCTCGTAACCGAGTTCAAGCACTGCCTTCGGACCATTCATCGCCGCCATAATAATCCGGCTATCGCTCTCTACCGTTCCCAACTTGACCCAAGTCTCGAGAGTGACCCCACGGTTCAAATAGCGGAAACGCTCCGCCTGAGGCAGACGAATGCCCCTGAATCCTCCAGGTGCCCCAGATAACTCCGCAACCTTCAGGCTGCGCTGTGGCGTCAACTGCAGATGCTCGCCATCGTGCACGACATCATAGATTTCGGTATGATAATGCGACATACTGTACAACGGATGACTGAGATATTCGACATTGCGTTCCGGTCCTGGAACTGCCAGCCCATACACTTCATCGCCGTCGTTGACACCATCATCGTCGCTATCCTGCAGGCCAGGATGCGTCCCCCAGTCCTGTTCTTCGCCATTGCTCAGACCATCTTCATCACTGTCAAATTCCCGATCACTGATACCGGGATACGTCTCTGGCTTGGTCGGGTCCATAGCCCGACTTCCACCGTCATACAGGCTGGTCAGGTATTCATAATAGTCATTGAGACCATCACCATCGCTATCCGTATAGTAATACACTCCGTCATATTCGTAGCGTTCAGCAGTGGTCAGATTACCAAAATAGCGCAGTTCCCAACTGTCGGCAATGCCGTCAGCATCGGTATCTGTATTCAGATAATTCTCACTGTCAGAATCAGGAACCGTAGTCCCGCCTATCGTGATGGGCAGATCGGCATTCACCATACAAGCTGACCCAACCAATTCTGCCACACTTTCGGAGCTGCTAAGATTAGCCTGGGCGGCATTGTAAGCCCCCAATGCCGAATTGTATTGCGCCTGCGCGGCCGCCAATTCGGCGACAATCGCCGCAGAGGGATTGGTGCCTGCAGCATCATAGGCCGCCTGGGCCGCATTTAAGCGCGCCCTGGCACTGGCTAGTACATTGGCCAGATTGCCAATCTCGCTGAGCAGCTGGTAATAAACAGCATTGACCACCGTTTCACCACCATCGTCAAAGCGCAGATACAGTGCCATATTGCTGGCCCCGCTGACCTCAGTCAAAGCCCGCGTTGCCGAAATCTGATTGACACTGCGGAGGCTGTTCCAGATGCGGACATTGTCCACCAACATCGACAAAGCGCTGCCATTATAAAGACCACCAACCTGCAAGTCCCCAGCTACCCTGCTGGTTACAATGCCACCGCTCAGATTGTGCGTCTTGACAGATTGCTCACCGTCGCAATAGATCAGCGAAGTAATCGTGTACGAACTAGCCGTCGGCGACGCGTTTTGCGAGACGCTGACTGCGATGTGCACCCAGCCATCGCCAGCCGCAAGACTCTGACTGTCATCCAGCGACAAGGTCGCCCTGGTTTGAACACTGCTAGGCAGTGCACTGCCAATGAGATTGTAGTCCAACATCAACTTGCCAGCTTGCAAATACAGGCGGAAATCGCCATCTGCGGCTGGGTCCTCAGTGTTGGTCTGAACCAACAGGTTACCAGTGGCAGCACCTTCCACCAGATTGAACCACAGCTCCAGGGTGTAATTCCGGGTGCTCGTCAGCCCAGCAAAACTCTTCATCCGAGCATAAGGCTCAGTACGTGCAGCCACTGTCACCTGGTTGTCGGCATCGGCCGGCAACTGGCCAGCCGCCGTCAAAGCCATCTGCACTGTCTTCAGCGAATACGCAGTATGCGCCGATTGGATCAAATCCAGCACTCGGTTAGTCAGTGGCTTAAACGGATCAAGAGCGTCAACGCCGGCACTGAATTCGACATAGTCGCTCAGCCAGTCATCGTCGCTGTCGATAATATGCGGCATTGTCCCAATCTGTTGCTCCTGCAGATTTGACAGGCCATCGCCGTCGTAATCATAGTCGCGGTCGGCGACAGTGTCGGCAATCGAAGCTCCATTCAAATCGATCTTGCCAACTGTGAACTCATTCTTCGGGTCTGTACCGACCAGAGATTCATAATAATCATTGAGGCCATCAGCATCACTGTCAGTGTAGCCGTCAGCATAACCCGCCAGCGGTGTCGTTGCAGCGCCGACGCCCGACTGTGTCCCCGCCGTGGTAAGATTGCCGAAGTTCGCCAATTCCCAACGATCATCGATTTTGTCGTTATCTGTATCAATCAGCTCAATCACAACCAAGCGATCTGAGGCGACAAAGTCCGCGCCACCTTGCAACACACCTGCCTTGCTCAGATCTGGCAAGTCGAAACCAGCCAGACCGCGCTTGTAATTGATCGTCGCGACCCGGTTTTCAGCAGTGTAAGCACCAGCATACAGGCCATTCGCAGGAATTCCAGCAACATAATCCTGGCTACCGAAGTCATTAAAGTTAGAACTCAGTACCATCGCCGAGTTAGCCGCAATGTCCAACTCCTGATCGCGATTGGCAATCAGCACGCTGCCGTTGCGGGCAATCTGCCACAAGCGCAGATTGTCAATCGTGAAGACGAAATCGTCATTGCCACTGACTGCACCAACGACAAAAGTATCACGATTTCCTGCTGGCATCACGCTGATCGAAGCCGCAGTCTTACTGTA
>CAZUCG010000498.1:0-2560 GCA_964619145.1 uncultured Lentisphaeraceae bacterium
ACGGGCATCGCCAAGCGCTATCAGCACCTGGCGAAAAAGCCACCTTGTGGGCGGTAGGGACGGATTTCTCAGTGGCTTTTGTCGATACTATCGACGGCGGAACAATGTTAGTACAAATCGATGGCGAAGAAAAATTACGCCTGGAGACCAACCAGCCCTTCTATAGCATCGAACAAAAATTGATTTTTTTAGAGAATCGCCGCGGCATCCGCGATCTAGGTTATGGCCTGCATCAGATTGAGATAGAAGCCGTGGAGAATCCCGTCGCGTTACTGGGCGCCTACAGCTACGACACACGTCCCAACCGCAGTACAGAACGGCAACAATCCGGGTTAGCCCTCCCGGGTGAGAGCGTGGTCTTCAGCCGGCCCTACAAGACTCGTCCTTTGGTCATCTGTCAAGGTGCTTTGGCAGTCTCTTACCAGGACATATCTGCGACCCAAGTCACCTTCAGCGGCACTGGCAGCGGCACCTTCTTAGTTATTGGCGAATAAATATTACCCGGCAACAACGAGATAACATTATCTATGCGACCGAACAATACTATGGACAATGGGTCAATACAACGGCGGAAGCTGGTGATTTTAGGTTCGACTGGCTCAATCGGCCGACAGACCCAAAAGGTCGTAGAGTGCTTCTCTGAGCGGCTGCAAGTCGTAGGGCTCTGCGCCGGGCGTCAGACTGGCAAGTTAGCGCAACAGATGCAGGCCTTCCCCTCGGCTTGGGGCTACTGCCAGGATAACGACGAGCTGCGGCTCTTAACTGACGGCAAACGCCGGCTGTTAGCAGACGATGAAGAGCTCTGCGCCGAAGTATCCGGCCCGAATGTCGATATCGTCTTATGCGCCATTGTTGGCACTGCTGGCTTGCAGCCGGTACTGGCTGCTATCCGCGCCGGCAAGACCATCGCCTTGGCATCGAAGGAAATCCTGGTTATGGCTGGTGAACTGGTGATGCAAGAAGCCGCTCGCTCTGGTAGCCGCATCCTGCCGGTTGACAGCGAGCATTGCGCCATTTTTCAATGCCTGGAGAACCAACCACAAGAGTCGATGCGTCGCATCATCCTCACAGCCAGCGGTGGTCCCTTCCATAACCACCCGGAAATTTCTCTAGCGGCGGTCACTCCTGCGCAGGCATTGCAACATCCGACCTGGAATATGGGTCAGAAGATCACCCTAGATTCTGCGACACTAATGAACAAGGGCCTGGAAATCATTGAGGCTAGCTGGCTATTCAAGGCCTCGCCGGAGCAAATTATGGTCGTCATCCATCCACAGTCCATCGTGCATTCGCTGGTTGAGTTTACCGACCACAGCATCTTAGCCCAGTTAGCACCGCCGGATATGGCTCTGCCCATCCAGTTCTGCCTGAATTATCCCGAGCGCTTTCCTGGCGTCTGCCAGGAAATGGACTGGTCGCGCCTTTTTACCTTGGAATTCCAGCCACCTGACAACGAGCGCTTCCCTGCCCTGAATCTGGCCCGGCAGGTCTTGCGTCAAGGCGGTGCGGCCGGGGCAGTATTTAACGCCGCCAATGAAGTCGCAGTTGAGCGTTTTTTAGCCCAAGAATTGCGATTTGATGAAATCAGCCACCTAGTCTCGGCGGCACTATTGCGTTTCTTAGTCACTTCCAGTGCTACTTTAGCAGATATCCTACTGGCTGATGCGAATGCCCGCAACTTTGCCCGGCAATGGTCAGCCTAAGGGCAGCAACATAGTTCGAAGAATAATGCCAGCAAACGCGAAGCAATTCCCTATAAGAGCAAAAGTGCAGATAATCTTGCCGGCCAATAATTCAGACTAAGGCTTATTCACAACTTCTTGGTAGCAGCTCCGGACAAATATATCTGCTGGCCAAATTGGTCTATATCATCGCTCAAAATGAACATCCCGCCGCAGCGCCAGCGCTTTCCCTGTTGCAGATAATGCAGGACTTTTTGTTGCAGGTCGGTATCCCGCGGGAAGGTCTCATCAGGGGCACCACTTTTTAAGAAAATAAACCACAATCCGTCCCAAGGGCCACTCGGAGTGGGGAAAAGAAAGAGCTCTTTTTGGAAACGCACCAGATTGGCCTCAGGCGGAAAAATTTCTTGCAGGGCTGGATTAAAGATCCAGGAGCCACAACAGACGGCCTTGATTTTTTCTTCTGGGAAATATTGTTGAAAGAACTCCCGGGCACGGTGTAAAGATTCGCCACAGCTCTGCAAAGTCATCTTACCGCCGGCTGGAATATGCATTTTCAAGCAATTATCGCCACGAGAAAAGACATTCTCCCATTCGTTGAGGTCTAGTTGCAACACTCGCTGGCTGGCCTGGCCTGTCGGCAAAACAAGATTTCCCTGAACCATCTCTGAAGTATATTTCAATTTGGCAGTCCAGGCGCCGGGCAAGTCTGCATACTCCTCTGGAGAAGCGAGGCGGTATCCCTCGTCGGTATATTGCACGCCTGCTTCCGAGAGCACCCGCACTGCCGTCCCACCCCGCTGGCGATATACGACCAAGGCGTTGGCATTTTTGCCTAGGCAATACTCTAGCCTGCCCAAACGGAAGTACGGGTTATG
>CAZUCG010000499.1:0-2556 GCA_964619145.1 uncultured Lentisphaeraceae bacterium
CGGCAGTTTGTTTGATTTGATATTATTGCTCTATTGCCAATTTAACCACATCCATCATTTTTCTGACAAAATGAAATTTTATTTCTTTTTTTACTTTCTTTGGTATTTCATCTAAATCTTTTTCATTATCCTTGGGAAGAATAAGGGTTTTTATCCCTATTCTATGGGCAGCAAGAACTTTTTCTTTTATACCCCCAACAGGGAGCACTTCCCCTCTTAATGTTATTTCTCCTGTCATTGCAAGGTCTTTTATTGTTTTTTTGCCAAGAGCAAGGGAAGTAATAGCTGAAAGCATAGTAACTCCGGCTGAGGGCCCATCTTTTGGGATTGCTCCTGCCGGCACATGAATATGAAGCTCATGCTCTTCAAAAAAATTATCAGGAATCTCAAGTTTTTCCTTGTTTGCTCTTATGAAACTTAAAGCAGCACTTACAGACTCTTTCATTACATCACCCATTTGTCCTGTAAGTATCAGTCCCTTTTTGCCTTCCATGGCAGCAGCTTCAGCTCCTGCCCGGATTTGCTGGTCCGGAACAGTATTTTCTATATCAATCAGGTGAATAGCATAAATGTGCAGAATGCGGCTGCTGAAAAAGCGACTTTCAGCAAGAACATTTTTGTTGACAACATCTTGCAGAAAGTCCCCAATCCTATTATGATTCTCGGGGATGGCAAAAGCTTACAAGAGGTCGACAACTGCTATTACTTGCGCGTTTCTCCGGAAATCAAAACTGTGTTTGGTTACAGTAAGCTAGACGGCGAAGAACTGGAGATGTATCCGCCTGCTGATGGCGAAGATATCTTGAGCCAGCAATGGCGCCGACAGGGGCGTTCTGCCCGTGAAATGGCTACCTACGAGCGTTTCCTAGAGCGCACTGGCAATACCGGCACTGCCATTTTTGCCGACCCGCAGATGCCTGCCTTGCCGAACTTCGTGACTTTCAAAGATATGGAGGATTGGGTCAAGTATTATCGTTATAACAAGGAGCATCAAGCTGAATTTCACGGCAATGACCCGCTTGATTTCCCTGCTTTCTTTGCCCACAACCCCGAGTTAATTAAGCGCGGCATTGGCCTGCAGCGCGAGTTGTTTACAGAATAACCACAAAGGTGAGAATATGGATTTCTTGACTTTAGCAAAAGAGCGATACTCAGTGCGTAAATTTAAGCCTGAGCCGATTCCGGAGCCCGAATTGGTGGCTGTACTTTCGGCAGGTAGGCTGGCACCGACTGCCTGTAATCTGCAGCCGCAGCGGATTTTTGTTATCCGCAGTTCTGAATCGCTGGCCAAAATCCGGCGTTGCAGCAGTTGTCATTTTGACGCACCGGTAGTACTGATGATTTGCTATGACCGCAGCGAGAGTTGGAAGCGCAGCTTCGATGGCTTTGATGCCGGTGCTATGGATGCAACTATCGTGACTACCCATCTAATGCTGGCTGCGGCTGAGCAGGGACTGGGAACTACCTGGGTCTGCTTTTTTGACCCTAAAAAGTTACGCCAGGAATTTTCTCTGCCTGAGCAATTGGAGCCAGTGGCGTTATTGCCGATTGGCTTCCCGGCCGATGATGCGGTCGCCAATCCAGTGCATTTCAAGCGCAAAGAATTGAGCCAGACGGTCTTTTTTTGCTGAAGTCCACCGTGCCGAGAGGGGCCAAAATTCTTGTTCTAAGGTGGTGTTTAATAATCTCAATTTGCTTTTTTTGAGGTAAGATATGGATATATTGGAAATGGCGGCCAAGGCTAAGAAGGCTGCGGTACAAATGAGCGTGCAGGACAGCCAGAAGAAAAATGCCGCCTTGGCGGCTATCGCTAAGGCTCTCGCAACACAGTCCGAGGCTATCTTCGCAGCGAATAAACTCGATTTGGCCGCAGCGGAAAAATTCGGCTTAGCCGTGCCGGTGCTAAGTCGCCTGAAATTCGCAGAGCAGAAGCTCGCTGATGTCATTCAGGGCGTGGAGAGCTTGCGGAACTTGCCGGAACCTGTCGGCAATACACTGCAGGCTACAGAGTTGGACTCAGGCTTGGAATTATACAAAGTAAGTTGCCCAATTGGAGTCATAGGAGTCATTTTTGAGTCTCGCCCAGACGCACTGGTGCAGATCTCTACTCTGTGTTTGAAGAGCGGTAATGCCGTCTTACTTAAAGGTGGCAGTGAGGCCAGCAATACCAACCGCATTTTGGCCCAAGTGATTGCAACTGCCGCAGAGGCAATCGGCCTGCCAGCTGGCTGGCTACAGCTTCTGGAGACTCGCACAGAAGTCTCTGCGATGCTCCAGCTGGATGATTATATTGATCTGATTGTGCCGCGTGGTTCAAATGACCTAGTCAAGTATATCAAGAAAAACACCAGTATTGCAGTGTTGGGTCACGCAGATGGTATCTGCCACGTCTATATTGATGCAGCCGCAGATTTGCCGATGGCCAGGAGGATTGTGCTGGATTCCAAGACCCAATATGTCTCTGTCTGCAATGCCGTCGAGACGTTGTTGTTGCACCAATCTGTGGCCAAGGATTTATTGCCGGATTTATGGGCGGACCTGCAAGCTAAAGGCGTT
>CAZUCG010000500.1:0-2544 GCA_964619145.1 uncultured Lentisphaeraceae bacterium
GTGGCTGAAATAAAGAATGTTAAATGTAATTTTCTTTAGGTTTTCCTAATTATTGAGTTTTTGGCGTCGGCATAGATATATGTCTTAATTATTAACAGACGGTTGAGCGATTTTGGTTGATTTGGTGCAGTGCTCAGTCTTGACTATGAAGATTTCCTGCGCTAGCGCGGTTTTGCGCTTTGGCCTCCGGCTGACCCGCGCCGCAAGCACTTGTGGCGCGCCGCTGCGCCAGCGCTGACGAGGTGGCAGCCTGGGTGGTAGAAACGGCGAAATATGGACGCGATAGACTAAATGGGCTGCCCACTCAGTCCATTCTTTTCCCTGAAATTGCGGCCAATGCGGCTCAGGTCCTGATTGAGGTAGCCTCTACGCTTTTGAGCCGGCAAATTCAGGCCCTGGCTGACGCCTTTGAAAAGGAGGGCGGCTTCACGGAGCGACTCTACAAAATTCGGCAGTCAAGGAGGCGCGAGGAGTGAGGATCACTTTTAGCGAAATTGTTGTCAAAGAAGCTGCTTCGGAGTCATATTTCAGCCATCGTCAGAAGTTCAGGTTAGCTAGTCAAGCAGGAAGAGCGGCATAAAATCGCAAGTCTTGCTGCTGCATATCAGAGCCTTCCTATACGATGACGGTACTGCTGAATTTTTCCCGCCAGCCGGCAGACCAGCACGATGATGATTATCAAGATGAGCTGGGTGAGCAATAAAATTCCGACCAGTGCGAAGACGTTGCTGAAGGTAACTGGCGTCTCCCCTGAGGCGGGCAGCTCTGCGCTGATAATCGGCTGAACGTCCGCCGAGTATGCGTGCGTCGAGGCGGTCTTTGTCACCGCGGTCTTCATTCAACCAAGGCCTGCAAAATAAGTTTTTGGTATGCGGGGTGGTACATATTACCCAAGTGCCCGCCTTCGGGTAAAATGACTGCTCGCTGACTGAATACCTGACTATACCACTCTATCTGCTGTTCGGTAACTAAGAAGTCATTCTTGTTATGTAATAACCGCACTCGCTGATTATCCCGGAGGGATTTCTCCAGATAGCTGAGGTCTGACTGGCGACTGAGTTCCTTGACGGTGAGGTTTTGGTCAATTTTGGCTTGATAGAATGGCAGCAGGGATTTTTCCAGATAATCCTGGAAGCTGGTGGAGAGTGCTTCTCGCCAAAGCGCATTCTTATTAAAAGCAGCGGGGTCGCTTGTTAAGATATTCTGTTGCAGTTGTTTTTGTGAGGCGCAGAAAGTCTCGGCTAAGTTCATCCGCATATTCAAACCAATCAGGAATTGTGATTCCTCGCGGGTAAATGGGATATTCATTCGCTTGACTTGCCGGGAGATGCCGTTTTGCATAAAAGAAGCAATTTTCAGGAAAACTTCTTCCAGTCTCTGCTGTTGTTCGTTTTCTGGCCAACCGTTTGGGATGGCGAAGAATTCATCGATACGCTGCAAGGCGGTAAAGACGTTCTTGGGTGGGTTAATGGCCAAGTAGCGCTCGAATTGTAAGTCGCCGGCCTCGCCTCGGTGGACTAATTCGGCCAAATATAGTGTATTTAGCGCTCCCAGCGAGAAGCCTAACAATGAACAGGCTTGACCGTCAGCAGAGAACCTCTGTCGGTAGTCAGTAAGTATGGTCTGTAATGCCAACGCCAACTGTTGGCAGTCTTGCAAAAGATATCCTGGTGGCACTGGATCGGGTAAATGCAGAAAATAATCCGGGGTCAGGCTGGAGCTGATGGCGATTGCTGACAATTGGGCTGAATTGAGCAATTCTGCCAACCCAGTGATACTATTGGAGAGGCGGTGGCCACCCAAGCCAGGCAGGATAATCACGATGCCCCTAGCGTCCTTGACCGGGTAGCAGATATAGGGCATCTTGCTGTCGGCAGTACCGACTTGGACAGAACGATTCCTGGCTCTTAAACCGAAGTCCCGGTCTCGAGGTTGCAAATTCAGGAAAGCGAAGGACTGGTCTGGATCGCCCTGGGTTTCCGGCATTTGATAATCGCTAGCTTGCGCTTTACGGCGCCAAGTGGCGACGGCCTTAGTCATCGGGTAGCTATCATATTGGGACGCCATAATGCGATACAAGGGCTCGGCGCGCTCGGCTAGTTCATTGCCATTTCTGGCCCCGCTGATGACTGAAGCGGTATCGTTTTTGAACAGCCAGAAGCCGAGGTCAAGCGGGAAATCACAGATTTTTCCCAGAGTATCTCGTCCATTGCTGGGACCTAACACCGGTAGATTAAAAAAGAACCCCTGGCCTAAGCCGTAATGGGCAAACGTCTGGCCGAAATCTTCATCGTGCAGTGGGACATTCCAGTCGCTGGCCTGGTCTCGCAGTCCGAGGATACCGACTGTGCTATTGATGCCGAAGCGCTTGGTCTCATCCCAAGAGGCTGTGAATTTTCCTTGCAGCAGGCAATTGACCACCCGGCGCGGGAAGTGTAGGTTCTCGCTGGCATTAGTGATGCCTTCCCGAGCTAGTTCCGGCAGCAGGAAATTATAGGCCTGGCTGACTGGGCGGATGAGGTGTGTGAGCAGCCCTTGATTAAA
>CAZUCG010000501.1:0-2542 GCA_964619145.1 uncultured Lentisphaeraceae bacterium
CAATTAAAAAAATGATTTTGGAATGCTATCGACCCAGCTTCACTGACGCATTACCTTTTGCCAGTCTAAATTAAGAGAAAAAGAGTGTCCCGTCTCGCATAATTTAAATAATGATTTATATTACAAAACTACGATATCTTTTTTAAGCTTTTAGAGTGACGGAATGAGTAAATCTGACAGAGAACGCATTGTTATTACTGGTGTGGGCTTGACGGCTCCGAACGGCAACAACCTGGCCGAGTTTCGCTATGGGCTGTTGCACGGCGTGTCTGGAATAAGCAAGTATGACATTCGTTATTTTGGTGAGACGCTGGCTGGGCTATGCCATTTTGATGCCTTGAAGTACCAAAAACGCAAGGAGTTGCGAATAGGCACTCGGGCTGGCTCGATTGCCATCTATTGTGTCCGGGAGGCGTTGGCGGATGCCAGTATCGGCGTCGAGGAACTCGACCGGCCGCGCACTGGCGTGTTTGTGGGCATTACCGAGCACGGTAATGTCGAGACCGAAAATGAGATTTTTGAGCTAAGTAAATACGACTACCAGACCAAGTTCTGGTCGCACCATCACAACCCCCGCACGGTTGCCAATAACCCAGCTGGCGAAGTGACAATCAATTTAGGCATTTCTGGACCGCATTTTACCTTGGGCGCGGCGTGTGCGGCCGGGAATCTCGGTTGTGTAATCGGCGCTCAGCAGCTGCTCTTAGGAGAGGTCGATTTGGCCTTGGCCGGTGGCGTCTCGGAAAGCACCGGCACATTCGGTATTTTTGCCGCCTTTAATAGCCAAAATGCCTTGGCCAAAAATCCTGAGCCGAGCAAGGCCAGCAGACCCTTCGACCTCAAACGCAATGGCATCGTGGTCTCAGAAGGAGGAGCAATTTTTGTGCTGGAACGCCTCGATAAGGCCTTGGCTCGCAATGCGCGCATCTATGGCGAGTTGTCGGGCTGGTGTTACAATTCTGACGCCACCGATATGGTTTTGCCTAACCCAGTCCGACAGGCCGAGTGTATGCGCGAAGCCATCCGGCGAGCAGGATTGCGGCCAGAGCAAATTCATTTGGTGAACTCGCACGCCACGGGTACGCCTGCTGGTGACATTAAAGAATGCGATGCCTTGCGGGAAGTCTTCGGAGAGAATTGCACCGAGACGTATTTCAACAACACCAAGAGCTTCATTGGTCATTGTATGGGCGCGGCCGCGACTCTGGAGTTGGCTGGAAATCTGCCTGCTTTTACCGACAAAATTGTGCATCCGACCATCAATGTCGATGAGCTCGACCCTAACTGCGCCTTGCCAAATTTGGTCATCAATCAACCGCAGCAAGTCGGCAAGGTCGATGCCATCCTGAATAACGCTTTCGGGATGCTGGGGATCAATTGCGTGACCGTGGTGACCAGGCTGCAATAAAAAATTTGTCTTGCTTCTTATTCCTGACCTTAAAAATACTAACGGAGAAAAAAAGAAATGACTCGTGCCGAAATTTCTGAAGCCATCATTGACATTGTGAACGAGATTGTCCCTGATGAGGACTGGTCTGCCTTGAAACCGGAAGAGAGTCTGCGGGGCAAATTGGAATCGATGGACTTTCTCGATGTAGTGATGGAGTTGCGTAAACAGTACGGCGTCGAAGTACCAGAAGCTGATTACGGCGCCCTCTCGACCCTGCAAAGTTGTGTCGATTATCTGGAACCCAAGCTGGCTGCGAAATAACCAGCGCTGATGCTAGCTACAGGAGGTTGCTAATGGCAGAACTGGCAAGTGTTAACGTGCCACCAGAAAAGCATATTATGGTTCTGGGTGGACAAGGTTGGATAGGCCTGGTTGACCAAATGGGCTCGGAAATTACTGTGGCTAATGCCGCCAGGGTGTCGTTTGGCAAGACCCGCAAGGAAATGAATGAGCGCGATGTCGTGCTGGTCAAGTACTTGCTCGAGAACCATCATAACACCCCCTTGGAGCACGTGGTCTTTACTTTCTTGGTGCATTGCCCGCTGTTCGTGCGCTCGCAATGGCATCGCCATCGGACTTGGTCGTATAACGAGATTTCTCGCCGCTATACGGAGGAGGAACTGGAATTCTATGTCCCCCCGGAAATCCGCCAGCAATCAGAAAACAACCGCCAGGCCTCCATTGCCGCAGATGAGAAAATTGGCCAGCAGTACTGCCGAGATATTATCCGACAACAGAATGCCGCTGCCTTGGCTGTCTATGAGGATTTGTTGAGCAGAGGCGTCTGCCGGGAACAAGCTCGTGGGGTGCTGCCGCAAAATCTAATGACGACCTTCTGGGCCACGGTGGATTTGAGTAACCTCCTGAAATTTATTGAATTGCGGGCTAGTGAGCACGCCCAATGGGAGATCCGGGAATACGCCGAGGCGATCAAGGCCTTAGTTAAACCTAGCGTCCCCAATATTGCTGCTGTGGTTGGTTGGTAGTAAGCCCCAGACCGTCTCAGCGTCGCCGAGCTAACTTAATTCCCGCCAGGCGTTCGGCAACGGACGCTTTTTTGGTATTTATATTATTTACAGATCGCGCGAGACG
>CAZUCG010000502.1:0-2540 GCA_964619145.1 uncultured Lentisphaeraceae bacterium
TCCGCTGAAAAGTACTATTTCACGACCAACCCTTGAAGGAGACAACTCCTTCGGAGTTGAATTTAGTCACAACTATCCCATCGCGTAATGTTTTACGACTGATTTAATCGCAAAGCAGTGCAAATACGTTATCTTCTTGGCGGTGCATAACTAAGCACAGGAGATAACAGAATCCGCTGAAAAGTACTATTTCACGACCAACCCTTGAAGGAGACAACTCCTTCGGATTTGAATTTAATCACTGATTTAATCGCAAAGCAGTGCAAATACGCTATCTTCTTGGCGGTGCATAACTAAGCACAGGAGATAACAGAATCCGCTGAAAAGTACTATAACCGCTCATAAGTAGTTTTTCTAGTCCCCTCTGGGAAATTAAATTCTTGCTGCCGCCCTGCTGCCGCCCTGCGCTGCGCAGTGGCCGAGGTTGAGCGCAGCAGTTCCAGCAGCTGGTCAAAAGCCGCGACATCGCTCTGCGGGCAATCTGCCGAGGCGTGATCAAACAGATGCTTCTCAAGTTGTCTATTGCCAGCGGGTTCTTCGAATCACAAAGCAAGAGCGCTGAGAGGCTATATTTGTGGGCTCTGGTTATTCTCCCTGCAATTCTTGGATCAGTTGCGCCATCGCCCAGCGTACGCGGTCCAGGTTGTCGGTATTGCGGAATTCTCCACCGATGGCTGCGCCGGCGGCACGTGGATCGATATTAAAGCCGATGACTTCACGCGCATCAACTGGTACCCGCTTGGTTAGAAAAGCGATGTAGTCTTTGCTTTTGCGCACCGCATCCGCCAACTTGCCCTGTTGCTGGCCGGCTAATTTTTTCTCTGCTGTCTGAATGGCCTTTTCCAGTGTCACCACGTAACGGTGGTCATAGATGGCCTCTCGGACTGTCTGAGCACCCAAGGCTGGTACAATTCCCTCAGGGCTGTTAAAGCTGATGGCGTATTTTATACAACCGCCTAACACTCCATCGTCCCATTGCTCGCCGCCGCTACTGCGGTAATGCCATTGATAGCGCCCGCCCGCCTTGACGCGCCAGGGGTAGAGCCCCAAGGTCAAGCGCTCTGAACCGCAGTTGTAGAGCCAGAGCTTGGAGTTGTTGTCGTGGATCATTTGTACGGTTTCTTCTGTAATCGGGAAAGCGATGTTGGGCATCGAGATATCAAGGGCCGGGACCATAATGTGCTCCCAGGGGCCATTCATTGAGGCGATGTTGGTGGCACCAGGCACTTCACGCACTAACTGCGCCAGTTTCAGACCCTCCTGAGCACCAGTCTCCCGGTGGTTGCTGCGCTCATCGCTGGTGTACCATAGAATCTCCGGCCAGTCGCGCTCTTTCTGGATGCGCATCCCTTCGCGAACCAGGCTCTGGTAGGCCTTGCTCCACTCAGGCGAGAACTGCTCTTTCAGGGCCGGGGTGTTTTTATCCAGGCTGCCGATGCCGCTGCCACAGCCGATGGAGCCGAAGCCATAAAACGGCATTGCTTTGAAGCCCTCGCTGGCGTAGATATCCATCCACCAGAGGAAGCGATTGTGTTCGGAGAACTTGATCTCGCCAGCGACGATTTCCAGATCACGACGCATATCGTCGCCAAAGGCGATACTGTTTAAGCCGAGGGATTTCATAAAACGCATATCACGGCGTTCATTCTCTTCGAGCAGCGCTAAAATTTCGGGGTCTCGGTTGTAACGTTGCCCGACCAGGTTTGCTGACCAGAAGGTGGAATACCAAGGCTCGGTCGGGAAATAGTAGTATCCTTGCAGAATGGGCAAGGGCTCCAAGGCGAAAGGTAAGACCTTGATTTCAAATGGTATCGCTGCCAAGGTCTTCTTGCTCGCTGCCGAGAGGAGCGAAATCTCGCCGCTGTATGTCCCGGCCTTGGTGTTTTGCGGGACGCTCACTTGCACAAACCAGCTCCAAGTCGTGTCTTTGTCAACTGGGAGTTTTTCGCGTTTGTCAAGCAGGAACGGCGCAATTTGAAAAGTGCCGATGCCCATCTGACGATGCAGATAGCGTACGATCCGGACATCGACTGCCTCGGCCGGGATGACTTCCGCGTCCGCGCTTAAGTTTCCGGCTAAAACGCTGATTTCAGGCAAATCCCGTAGTGGATAGAGTGAGAAATTCACGGTCGCCATTTCCCCAGCAGTAGCGAAGCTGCTTAATTTTCTCAG
This sequence comes from uncultured Lentisphaeraceae bacterium, assembly GCA_964619145.1. GTDB lineage: Bacteria > Verrucomicrobiota > Lentisphaeria > Oligosphaerales > Oligosphaeraceae > JAAZIZ01. The sequence goes on from CAZUCG010000502.1 coordinate 2,173, forward strand.
GCGTTCATTTTCCTGTGGACGGCTGCTGGGGAAGATACGTTCATTGGCACTGCGTCGGAACAGCATAAAGCCTCGTGCTGTCTCTTCTGGAGTGGGGGGGATAGATTCTTCTACTGGCCCAGGCAGGATATTAACCACCGCATCGCGTTTTCGCCGGGACTGTAAATAGGATATTTCCGGGGCTACAGCGTCTTCTTGATCCTGCGGATAAAGGATCAGTGCATTGATTGGCATATAACGCCAATTGATAAGTAGCCGCTTATTTGTAATTTCGATGGGGAAGGTGTGTTCTTGAAAGCGCGGCGCCACAAAAGTGTCATAATAATTCATCCCTGGCAGCCAGAAATGCCGGTAGTTGCTGAGATACT
>CAZUCG010000503.1:0-2528 GCA_964619145.1 uncultured Lentisphaeraceae bacterium
CTGCCCCCCCAAATTTATCATCTTAAGTTCTTACTTGGTACTTGGAACTCTGGCAACGAAAACTCTGACTTCACTTGCAATAATTGCAAACGCTGGTATTTTATTTCTGTATCACTTGCCACCCAGAGCAGATCTGCGGACTTGGCTACGCTCATAACGCTAAACACTGGAGGATCAACTATGCTGAAGATTGGTATTATTGGTGTTGGTCGGATGGGTACCACCCATACCCGTAATTTATCTTCGATACCCGACACAACAGTGACAGGCATTTATGACATCGACCAAGAGAAAATTGATGCCTACCTAGCTGCCTTTCCAGGCAAAAAAACCTACGCTAGTGCAGTTGAACTGGCAACTAGCAGCGAGGTCGATCTGGTATTGGTCACCTCGCCATCGTATTGCCATATCGAGGGCATCTGGGCAGCGACATCTGCCAGCAAGCCGGTGTTTTGTGAAAAACCCCTATGCCGCACACAGGCGCAATTTGATGAATTGACGCCGCTATTGCGCAATTACCAGAAGCTCTTCGCAGTAGGTTTTGTCCGGCGTTATTCTGCTGGCGTGATCAAGATGAAACAGCTGCTGGAGGCCAATAAAATCGGCCAGCTGCTCTGTTTCGAAGTGCACGTGATGCTGGGTGAGTACAAACGCCAAACCGGCGACTGGTTTGCTGATTATAACCTAAGTGGTGGCGTGACTCTGGATATGCTATCGCACCACGCAGATTTAGTCAACTATTTTATCGACGAGCCGAGAAGCGTCTCTGCCAATGCATTGATGCTGAATCCCAAAAATGGCCTGCCAGTTGATTATCTCAGCGCGACTGTCGTCTGCAAAAATGACGTGATCGGGACTATGCAAGCATCTTGGCTGCGCAGTGGCCCGACCGAAAATGGCATGACGATTTTTGGCGAGCAAGGAGCACTCAAGCTGTCTGACCAGGCGGGCATTACTTATTTTACGCCTGGCAAACAAGAGCAAATCCCACTAAATGATCAGAATGTGGTAGATTTACCTGGCCTTCAGGGCGGTATGTTCGGCAATGAAATGGCCGTGCTGGTGGACTGCGTGCGTAAAGGCAAGAAGCCCTGGGCCGGAGTAGAAGAAGCGCTCGCAGCCCAAAAATTCTGTCTCGCGATGATGTCCTCCGCCGAAAAAGGCGAGATCGTCCACCTGCAGTAAAGCCAGGTTATTAGCGTCCTATTGCCAAGCTGCTGCTACGATATGTCGTTCATTACCCTGTCGTTAACACTCTCCACAGACTGACTATCCTAAGCAAAAGGAACAACGATGGATAAAATCAGAATGGGCGTAGTAGGCTTAGGTCATCGTGGCCGCGCGATGTTTCAATGGGTCAGCAAAGGCATTGATGGCATTGACGCAGTGGCCGCCTGCGACTGCAACCCAGACCTCTTCTATCAAGAAGTGACTTTTTTTTCGGGCGGGCGGAAACCGGCGCTGGCCAATGAAATGCCGGCAGTGAAATTTTATGCCGACTATGACGAGATGCTGGCCGAGGCCGATTTGCAAATCGTGATGGTCGAGACGCCGGCAGATTGTCATGCCGAATTTTGTGCCAAAGCGTTAGCCAGAGGCATACACGTTTATTCGGACATCCCCTCGGTCGGCAGCCTGGCTGATGCCGCAATGCTCTGGCAAGCGCAACTATCTTCTGAGGCAATGCTGATGACTGGCGCAACGACTATGGGCTGGGGATTCGTATTGGCCTTGCAACAACTGCTCCAAAAAGGATTGTTAGGCAAGCCGTATTACTTGGAAGCCGAGTACATCCACGACTGCAGGGAACTCTGGGAAGAGACGCCGTGGCGCAAGCCAGGTCCAGGCAATCCGCGCCATCCCATCACCTATTGCACGCATTCATTGGGTCCGCTGCTGAGTATTCTCGAAGAGGACCTCCGCTACGTAGTCTGCCTCTCTACTGGCAGTAAAGTGACGGCTATCGCGGAAGCCGAAGACCTAATGGTGGCGTTATATCAAACAGAAAGTGGCGTGCTGCTAAAGCAAACTGCCAGCTTCATCAACAACTGGAAATCAGGGAACCACTCTTTACGGGTTCTGGGCACGGAAGGGTCTTTCGAACATCTGGCCCAACGCGGTACCCAGCCGGCGCGGACGTTCTATAATTCCCGCTTAGTATATGGAATGGACCGACCGACAGAACTGCCTATCGGTGTAACACCCCGAGAAATCGAAGAGATAGCCCGCAAGAATTCTGCCGCGATGTTCGGCCACGGCGGTGCCGATGCATATCTCTGGCAGCTATTTGCCAACACACTGCAGCAAGGCGGCAAAACAGCACCAATACCCTTGCGACAAGGACTCTGTATGACCCTCCCAGGAATCTATGCCCGAGCATCAGCAAAGCGCGGCGGGCAAAAAGTCAAAATCCTCTATCCCTGGGACAAGGATTTTCAGACCGAGCTCTAAGGGCATAGGCGCTCTAAATACTATGGTCTTTTTCATCCAGTGAAGTATTTATTTGGCTGAATACTTTTTTCATATGT
>CAZUCG010000504.1:0-2515 GCA_964619145.1 uncultured Lentisphaeraceae bacterium
ATGCTGGCAATTAAGCCCCCCAACTAGGAGTGAAAGATCATTATGAAAACTTTAGCTGCCATTTTTGTTCTGTTCAGCTTTTTCTTCTTGAGTCAACTTGTTTGTGGACAAGATCAACCGCCAGCTCCTGGCAAAGATACTCTTGTAGTAGAGAACTTGCCCATTCCACAACTCGGTCCGGCCGGCAAACCTGAATATCGCCACGAAAGGAATTTGCACTTCAAAGGCAGCTTTAGTGAACGACTGGAAGCACGTTTTAATATGATTATGGAATTCCTGAAAAAAAATAACCCCGCGGAGTACGAGCGCCTGATGAAACTGCGCGAAAAAGACCGAGAACAATTCACCAAAGAAATCTGGCAACACTCCCCGGAATATAGCGAGACCCGGAAAAAAATTGCGGTCTTAGACAATCAATGCTGGGAACTGGCCGAGCAGTACAAGAATGCCATCACTGAGGCTGAAAAGGCCAAGCTCAAAGCGCAATTGCAGCCACTGATCGACCAAACAATGGAGTTGGTAATCACGGATACCCAAGAGCGCTTGGAAAAATTGCAGAAGCAACTTCTTGAAATGGAGAAAGACCAGGCCAAGGTCAAAGAAAAGCGCCTGGAATATTTTTTGACCAACGAACGCCCACCGGCACATCCGCGCCTGCGTTCGCGTCGCCGCCTCCAAGGTGGCCCCCTGCCCGATATGCACGCGAACCCCTACAGCATCCCAGTGCCCAAGAAAAATGACCAGAATCCGGCGCCGGCCAGTAAATAATAACTTCTGCGTCACGGGGTGAATTTATCACTTCCTTTTGCTTGCTTTCAGAATTTCAGGCTGTATCTTATTGAGTTACCAGAGCCGCACGATAAAAGGAAGCATTTATGGATTTGAGTATCATAGTCGCCTTGATTGTCGCCGGTATTTTGCTGCTGTTTGCAGAATTACTACTGCCGGGTGGAATTATCGGTTTACTAGGTGTGGTAGCGATGCTAGTCGGCATCGTGGGTGTTTTTTATACTTATGACCTCTTAGCAGGATGTATTGCCAGCGCCGGGGTAGTAGTTTTCACCTTGCTGCTGTTCTACCTGTGGTTCAAATACTTCCCGCGCACAGACACTGGCAAGCGCTTGCTTGCAGCGACAGATGCCAAAGAATGGCGCAGCTTCGATCCTGAATACGCCAAGTTACTCAACAAAACTGGTGTCGCTCAGACTATTTTGCGCCCATCAGGTATGGTAATTATTGAGGGCAAAAAATATGACGTCGTGACCCAAGGTGAATTGCTACCACCTCAAACACCGATTGTCGTGGTCAATATTGAAGGCAATCGGATTGTGGTAGAAAAAAAAGCCGACTAATGCACAATTTTTTAACATCATTACTACTGCTGCTGCTATTCATTCTCAATAGCGAGGCACAAGAAAAAACCTTACGGCTATTGACCATCGGTAACAGCTTTTCCAATAACGCCAGCAAATACTTGCCCCAGATGCTGGAGAGCGCAAAGATACCGGCAGTCATCGATCGCTCGGCTTCCTTGGGTGGGCGCTCCTTGGCACAGCACTTGAGTTACGCTCAAGCTTATGAAAATGACCCGCAAGACCCGATAGGAAGGCCATATCGGCAAAAATTGGCTCTGCCGGAAATTCTGTGCAGTCAAGCGTGGGACTACATCACTATTCAGCAAGTAAGCCATCAAAGCTATGACCCAGAAAGCTTCACCCCGGCCATAGAATTACTGAAAATCATCAGGAAATACGCTCCCCAAGCAGAAGTTCTGTTACACGAGACTTGGGCCTACCGCAAAGATTCGAAGAATAAAATCGCTTCATCTGGGGAGATGTACCCACGCCTACACGCCGCCTACCAGAAATGCTCCGGTGAGCTCGGCTTGCGATTACTGCCAGTCGGTACCGCCTTTGAACAAGCCAGCAATGACCCACGCTTCCCGATTGAATTTACTTCACCCGGCGAACATAATACTTTACAGTACCCCGATCTACCGCCCTCGCAGCGCTCTTTGCACGTCGGCTATATCTGGCGGAAGAACAAAAATGACCCAAATGCTCCACCGACACTCCGCCACGACCCCGCCCACGCATCGGTTTATGGCGAGTATCTCGGCGGCGCAGTGTGGTTCCAAACCATTTTTGCCGATGTCAGCCAATGCACCTACGTGCCGGCCGGCATTAGCCTGGATGAAGCCGCAGTCCTGCGAGACATCGCTAAACAAACAGTAACAGGACTCGGCCGCAAAGAAAACAATACCCGGCAGAAATAAATATCAGCAAATAGATTGAGCTGCAAAGAAGAATAATCCAATCTCGTTAATAACTCTGAATTTATTTAGGACAATTCAGTCAACCCGCCAATTTTTCTATTTATCCAATTTAAAAGTCCTTAAGCCACCAACAGGAGAAAAAAATGCTCTACGTCATATTATCAATTGCTGCCATTATTGCCGGCCTTATCGGTGCGTTCGTACTGTTCCATTTCTTTGGCATTTGGATCCAAGCGTGGG
>CAZUCG010000505.1:0-2506 GCA_964619145.1 uncultured Lentisphaeraceae bacterium
CATCCAGCATAACGGCCTTGAGGTGCAGGGCGGATTCATTGTCGGGTTCGATAATGACAGCCCCTCCATCTTCCAGCGCCAGATAGACTTCATTCAGCAGAGTGGTATTGTGACTGCTATGGTCGGCCTATTGCAGGCCCCGCCAGGAACGCGATTGCACGAACGCCTCAAGTGTGAAGGTCGCCTGTGTGGTGAATCAACTGGCGACAATGTCGATGGCAGTACCAATATTCGGCCGGCGATGGACCTTGAGGTGCTGCTATCCGGGTACTACGAAATATTACAGCACATCTATTCTCCCAAACACTATTATGAGCGGCTCAAGACGCATCTGCGCAATATCGGCGCCAGCAAGGTTAGGACTCCTTTGCGGTTATCGGGTATCCACGCGCTTTTTCTGTCTTTCTGGCGATTAGGTTTGCTGGGGCGTGAACGCTTCCAGTACTGGCGGCTGTTGGTCTGGACAATGTGCCATCGTCCCAAACTCTTAGCCCAAGCCGTAACCCTGGCCATCTATGGCTATCATTTTCGGAAAATGTGCGATCTGCATATCACCTGATGATTCTGGCTGCTAATATCACTCTGATAGTTTGTGGTAGTTTATGGAGCCAGCAATACTGCCCGCTTCGGTACGAATGGCAGGCAGATTAGCGCACCTTGTTGGCTCAACTGTAGAACTCCCAGCATAGTTCGTTGCCATCTAGTCGGGCTTGCAGCAGGCCGGCCTCGGAGCCGATGTCGGCGGCACCATCCGCGCTATATGGATTAAAGGCGAAAAGCGGCCAACGGAACTCGGTCCCCGGTGGTAAATGCAACCGACAACCGTCAAATGCTAGTGTCTCACCGAGTTCTTGGGCTTGCCAATAGATGGGATGGCTGAGAGATAACTCAGTCTCTTCACCAGATTGTCGACGGATGCGCTGACCCTCTTTGAGCTGAATAACTAATTGCTGCCGGGCGGGGCCATTCTTGGCCTCGCTGCGGAGAATGACCTTCTCAGCAGTTATTTGGCAGGATAAGGTGCAGCAGATTGGCCCATAATGCAGGGCCAGGCTGCAGCCATCAGGCAGCAGTTCGACCTGGTCGGGTATAAAGCGCCCCGCCGCGACGAAACTCGAATACTCCGGCTGATCTTTGGAGTTGCCGCCGCCAAGCAGTAACTTGTTCTTTTCTTGCCATAACGAAAAAAATCCTTGCCGGTCTTGGCCCCAGCGGCTGTTCACCGGCGGCGCCTGGAATGCGCTCAGACAGGCAAACCACGGTCCTTGCCGAAGGATGGCGGCGTGCTCTCCGAAGCGCACTTGAAAGGCCTTCTGGTCAAGATTGATAGGCGCCGTCTCTTCGTCACTCCAGTGCACGATGTTGCTGGCGATGGCACCGCCTTGGTATCTGGAAAAATCGCGATCCGCTTGCAAATGCCCGGCCTGCAGCGCGGCCAGTCGTCGGCCCTTGGCAGTACAGAAAAACCCCGGCCAGCCGAACAGCGTCAAGTGCGAGTGATATTTGACTCGCCCGTCGATGGTCTCTATCAGAGTTCCATCAGGATAGCAGAAATTCTGGTGGAACTCCGCTGCTCGCTCCAGCGCCGGCAGCACCGTGTCATCTCCTGAGAAGCGGTAATACAGCCCCAGGGCGTGGACATAGATGCAGTTATACAGCGTGCTGGGGCCGCCGTGCTCCGGCCAGTATCCGTCTGGGTGTTGGGCCGCGGCAATGGCTTGGCACATCGCTTTTCCCGCCGCTTGCCAATCTGGGCGCTGGAAAATCTGTCCGGCTCGCCAGCAGCTCATTCCTTTCCAAGCCAGGATATTATGCAGATGCAGTGTTTCGACTTCTGCTTTCTGGCCATCGTGAGCCAAGGTTAGTCCAGCCTCCCATTCCTGCCGTCGTTCCGGTCCCAGTTCATCTAGTAGCAGCTGATATGTTTCCAGCCAGGCATAGTTTGTCCAACCCATATAGGTGAAGCCCCAGCGGCTGCCGTCAGTTTTAGTGAACTCGACTTGGCCGTCTGGCTGTTGGGAATCGCGAATCGCATCGCCACCAAGCAGTGCCATTCGTAGAATGTCAGGATTCTGGTACCACTCGTTGCCAGGAGTCTTGTAGAGCAGTGCCAGCGGGTAGATGATATCTTGATTTACGATGCCCCAGCCGATATCCTCCGGGCGGGCTCCAGGTGCAGGTGGGTTAGTAAGAGCTTTGCGAAAGCGGCCGCTGCTGGCATCGAAGCCCGCAAAATCCCCGATGATAGCCTGGGCCAGAGCCGATAACATTTTGGCTGGATAAGACATTTGAGACTCCAAGTACGGTTGTTGGGAAAGCATCACGACAGTTTGGTTATCCTAAAAAAACAGGTGGATTTTTGAATTGTAAAATGCTTGCGGTTAACTCAGTGACGAAGCCCGCAGAGCTTTATCTTTTGTGGTTTATCGAGGGGGACCAGTTTTTTGTTTACAGACGCTGATCAGCATCGATCTGTGAACGGCTGCGTAACATTGTTCGCACTGAT
>CAZUCG010000506.1:0-2496 GCA_964619145.1 uncultured Lentisphaeraceae bacterium
AGTTCGCTCGTAGTAAGCAAAACGCTCAAGCCTTGTCAAGGTTGTCATAGGTGAGAATTCTCTAAGTAGCGCCTCGTACTTTGGCCATATCATTGGCTCAACCGGATCACCCGGTACCACCTCCATAACCACAAATGACGATGCGTCATAGCTGTCCAGGGGAAACAACGGCAGTATCCCCGACAACAACGGCAGCATCTCCAAGCCATCTGCCCGGATCAACCGCCGGGCATGGCTAGCTGCCGGAAAATTGCTGTCTGCCAGCACGATTTCATCACCATGTCCCATCTCACAGAGTATTTTCAACAATTCCGGTGAAATCAATGGCGAAACATTTTTCAACATGAGTATTATAACCTCCGAGACGTGAAACAATAATGGCGAACTTGATGATGTTTACTGCTGCCTTTGTGTCTTGCTTGGGGGCGGGAAATAAATCCTCCAAGCAGCAAAGATAACTCGATAAATTGCGATTTCACAGATTCAGGTATTAAGTTTATCGTTGAAGGGGGCAAAGATACCAGCTCAGGGGAATTTTTGCCCGAAGCCGAGTTTTTCAGGGCATCTCTCGTACTCCTGTAAGGCTTGTGGCATCAGCTGCTGCAGGTTCGCGATGCGCTCATCACCACCGGGGTGGGTAGAGGTCCATTGTTCAATCAATGAAGAGCTCCGGCCGGCAGAGAATTTTTGCCAGAAGCTGACAGCGGCAGCGGGATTATAACCGGCTCGTGCCAGCAGAATCAGTCCGATGCTATCGGCCTCATGTTCGTGTTTTCGGCTGAAGGGCAGCATAATGCCCAATTCCGTCCCTAAGCCGTAGAGGGTTTCCCAAGCTGTATCGGCACCGGCAGTCTTGAGTCCCAGTGAACCGACTTGCTGTAATTGTGCCCAGCTCATCCGTTCGCCACCGTGGCGTGCCAAAGCGTGGGCGATCTCGTGCGAGACGATGGTCGCCAGTTCGGCTTCATTAGCGATAAATTGAAAAATGCCGCTATAAATCGCGACTTTCCCGCCAGGCAGACAGAAGGCGTTCGCCTCTTTGCTTTCCAGGACCACGAATTCCCATTGGTAGTCGTCTTTTTCGGCTACCTTGCTGATAGCTGCGCCGACCCGGTTCAGAGCAGCGATATATTTTTTGTTACTGGAACGCGGGTATTCCTTTTTATATTCGCTATAGGCAGTCGCCCCCAGCTCATTCTCGTAACTCTCCGAAGTCAACAACAGCTGTGAGCGCGATGATATCGGCACTGTCCGGCAGGCAGTACATAAAATACCAACCAATAGGCACATCCAGATTATTTTATAATGCATAGAGATTGTCACTTCTTATATCATTTTAGGGCTAGGTGATAATGCCGGCTGAGGTATAAACCAGATAGTCAGAAAATTGAGCAATGCCATAAAATAACCCATCTTCTTGTTCTTGCCAATAGCAGCTGATCTGTTTGAGCGAAAATCGCAGCAGGGCGCTGACGAAATAAGTATCCAGGAACGTCGATACCGCGGACAGGTCGATAATGCCATCGCCTAACAGCAACAAAAGGCGCTGCCCGAAAATAGCAGACAGCATTGTATGTGGTCAAGAAAGGACAATATCGCTGTGGGAATTGTTTTTTCCGGTTCGATGATTATATTAACAGCGATTTCTTAAATAACTTAATTATAGAACCTCAATTGGAGATATCAGCATTATGGCTGACGAATTGCAAGCGTTGCTGGATCGAATAGACGAAGAAGGGCTGAAGAAAGCAGAGGCTAAACAGACTGCGTTGTTAACCCAGGCGCAGAAAGAAGCAGAAGCAATCCTCACGGAAGCCCGCGAACAGGCTACTAAAATTGTCTCTGAGGCAAGCCGGGAGGCAGAGCTACTGGAAAAAAAATCCCAGCAGGCGCTGCGGCAAGCCGCCCGGGATCTGCTGCTTGGTGTGCGCTCAGAATTGGCGGAGCGGGTCGAGCAGGCAGTCGCGGGGTTGCTCAAAGAGTCACTCGATGTGCAAGGCGTGGCAACGATTATTGTACAACTCTGCACCTCATTTTTGAGCAGTCAGGGCGAGCAAGAGAATCTTGAGGTACTGTTGAATGCCGAGCAATTTGCAGCTTTGGAGTCAGCGGTGAAGGCTAAGTTGGCAAAAGAATTACAGGGGCGTTGCATTTTGACGCCATCGAAGAGCATCGTGAGCGGGTTTAAACTAGTGTTTTCCGGCAATGACGTGATGTATGATTTTAGTGAGCAGGCGCTGGCGGAGGCCATTGCCGAGCACTTGAGTCCTCGAATTGCCGGCATCATTACCAGCAAAGACTGATTTGCTCAGTTAATTCCACCACCACTGCTAAGCAAGGCCTGAAATGCCCTCAGATTTCTTTTATTTTCTAAGTTCGCTGCCGTTGTTGCGCTTCGACGATAAGTCTGCAATGAGCTATTCGGAGTTCCTGGCGTTTGCCCAAGAAAAACTTACCCCGCAGGAATCTTCTGTGTTGGCCGAGCTGACACTGTGC
>CAZUCG010000507.1:0-2489 GCA_964619145.1 uncultured Lentisphaeraceae bacterium
TTGAGGATGACGAGGAGGTGCGCGACGAACGCCGCGTACGCTTGTCCGCCATCGCCAAATTAAAACATCCAGAATTCTACTATGTTTATGATTTCGGCGACGAATGGCAGCATCTTGTGAAAGTCACCAATTTCGACTGCAAAACCGTCCTGCCAAAACGCCAGATCACCTGCCTTGCCGGCACTGGCTCCTGCCCTCCGGAGGACTGCGGCGGCACAGTTGGTTATGAAGATTTCTGTGCAGCCTTCAATGATCCGGAACATCCCGAGCATAAAGACCAGCTCGAATGGGTATTCGATGACTGCCACTACTCCCGCGCCAGTAAATGGCCTGATGGCTTCAACCTGGATCACACTAACCTGCTGCTAGCCGATTTCGAAGGCTGGTACCGATGGCAGACCTCAGCAAAAGTCCCGGCTCCGCGAAAAGTCTGGGTCTATACCGGAAAACCGAAAAAATGAACGCTGCCCGAAAGCTAGCTTTGATCAAACTCGGTGCAGAAGAGCTGGCCGGCCTCCTGCTGGAATTTGCGCAGGATGATGACCGCTTGAGCGCCCGCATTGACTGGCTGCTGGCCTCACAACACGATAAACTCGTCCTGACTCGCTCAAAAATTGTCGCTCTGCAAGATGATAATTCCCCCATCAACTGGCGCGATGCCGGTAAATTCGAGAGTAGCCTAGAGGATTTTCTCGATGAGATCAACACCCTGAATCCGTCGCCGGAAACCGGCTTGCGCTTGGTTGCGGATTTTTTCCGTGCGGATATCAGCATACTCGAACGTTGCGAAAGTGATTCAACCGGATATATTTTTTACGGTTCAGGAGCAAAACTTTTTGCGAAATTCGCCAAAGACTGCAACGACAAGGCTCTCGTCATTGAATTGCTCTGTGACCTGCTCGAAGGGGATTTGTGCACGTTCGCGGCAGCATCCTTGAACAGGGCGCCTCCTTCCTTTCAAAGGCCGACCTGCAACTGCTTTTTAACAAGCTGCAAAAAACGTCTAAACTATACAATCAGCAGGCGTTGCTTGCTGAGCTGGCAAAGCAGATGAATGATTGCGATGCGTTCATCTTCCTGAACACCGATGTCAAAACCGGCCAGGTCTATCGCAATGCCCTGCAACCCGTCGCCGAACTGTTCTATAACTGCGAAAAATATCACGAAGCACTGGAATGGCTGCGGAAAATCCCGCAGGATGAATACATCAGCCTGGATTTCCAAAAAAAGCTCTACCGCAGACTCGGCCTGCACGAGGAAGTAGAAAAACTCTGCTGGCAATCATTTTATGCCTGGCCTACGGAAACCTCCCTCGTGGAACTTGTTGCAGTAATTGGTAAAGACCAGAAAACGGCCATCATCAGGGAAGCCATCGAAAACTTTGCTGATGATGAGGATTTTTCAGCAGGGCGTCTCGAATTTCTGGTGGCTTTTGCCGGCCCTGCAGCCGCCTCCGCTTATTTGCTACAACGCTGGCAAGGAGTGAAAGGTTCAGATTACCCTGCCTTGAATCGGGTTTGGCCACTGCTGAAAGACAAAGGATGCTTGCTGGCTGCAAGCGTAATCCTCCGCAAACTCCTGGAAAATATCCTCGAACAGAAAAGGATCAAAGCCTATTGCAGCGCAGCCCGCTACTGGAAGGAACTGGCACTGCTCGCAGCACACATTTCCGATTGGCAAACGCTCCCTCCACACCAAGAATATACTGCTCAAATCCAGAACGCACACGCCCGAAAATCCTCATTCTGGAGTGAAGTCAAACAGCATATATACCCCCCCTCCAAAAGGTTTCCCGGGAGATTTTATCCGCAGATTGTTAATGTTTGAAAGGTGGTTGAATATGTTCAAATTAGCAAGATGAATTCTTGTTTTTGCCTGTCAGCATTTTCGGTATTTTATTTGGGCGTTTTCAGGTTTATCTTACCTATCCTCCAAGCACCGCCTGCTTGTATAACCGAATATACTCTTGCGATGCCTAGTTTCGCCCTTACAGGACTGAGGTAAATGAGGTGGCTTGGTTCCCAGGGCGTTGTCCTGGGCTATCACATTTCACCCCGGCGGGGTGAAATAGCAAAACTTTCGCTGACAAAGATAAATCATAAATACGCAAGGATCACCCGTTGTCCAGATAGAGTAAAATGCCCCAGCGGGGCAACAGGTGATAGCCCGGGGTGTCAACCCCGGGAACACGGCACCCCCATATTAAAATGCCCCAAATGGGCATCATATCACAGACCAAATTGCAGCCCCTGGTCTATAGTGATAGTCTTGCCTCTATGGTACCAGCGACAATTGCACCAGCTTTATCCTCCAGGTTATAGCCGTCTTTCACTGCCTGCTGCAGGGCCGACAGTTCTTCATCAGTCAGGAAGTCGAAGTGAGTGGATCTCTTCTTTGCGGAAGGGCTAGCGTTATTCTGCAGGCACAGTTGGATGAACAGATCAATCAGGCGGTCAGGCATATCAATGATGTCCTGTATCGCCTTCTTG
>CAZUCG010000508.1:0-2486 GCA_964619145.1 uncultured Lentisphaeraceae bacterium
ACGCACCGCCACGCCAAGCCGCAATTGCGTCTTCAACCGTCCTGGCACCTACTTTCAAAGAATATTTCATTTTCCTTCCTAAAGCAATGCTGGCAAATTAAGCCCCGCGAAATTTGCCAAAATTCCATCAGCGCGAGTATTTTATTCGGCTGGGGCTTCTGGCGTTGGCTCAGGCGAGCCGGCCGGCACAGCAACCGTGTCCGGGCTGGTTTGGGCAGCTGAGCTAGGTTCACATTTCTGAAAACAAGGGCAGTTTTTATAGGCGAACCAACCAGCCGCAGCGAGAATCAGCAGCAGCAACAACGTCAGTAAAAATTTTATCAGTCGCTTGCGCGGGATACCTTCGGCGTTCTTAGGAAAAATACCATTCCGAGAGAAATATCTCCGGTGCGAGTTACTCAAGCGCATTCTGGCGTTGATAGCCCAGTTACTGCCTTCTAGCAGTGAACTCAGATCCTGCCGGCGCAGTTTCAGGATGGCCAGCAAACTGATAGGCAAAATCAAGGCAAAGATGGCGCACGCGACGCTAATCCAGATCGCGGTAGCGCTCATACTGGCAATCGTCTTGGAGATAAAGGCGAAGGCGGAACCTAAGGCCGCGAAAGCAACAGTAATGCCCAGGAAGGCACCAGTACCGGCACCCGGCATCGGGTTAGTCGGGGCCGGTTTAGCCGCCGCCGCGGCCGCGGTCGGGGTAATGGCCTTGTCAAATGCACCTTGGAAGGCCTTTTCTGAAGCTCCGGACCAACTCTCTATTTTATTTTCAATCATAGTCCAAGACTTGGTAAAAGGCGCCATAAGTGCTTCTCGTAAACAGACTGGGTTCTCGATGACTTGCACGACTTTCGCTGGATGTTCTTTGTTATTGAAACCAAAAAATACGCCACGTTTGCCCACAGCGAGATTGCCCTTGCTGCCGGTAGTCACCGGCACTGCCACCGTCTGTTTCTCCGTGGGGCTTTTTTCCACTTCGACATAAAGCACAAAAAGATTGCTTAGCTTAGCCACTGCCTGATGGGCGGCCAACACCGGCACTGGAAATGAGACATTGAACCAGCGTCCATCAATCACCAAAGCGCCTTGCTCGAATAACGCATTTTGCTTAGGGTCATACAAATCCGGAAAACTCACGAAGTTGTTTACGAAGCGGATAAGCAGTAGCCGATAAAGCAACAGCCGCTCTACTTCGCCAGCAGCTTTGAGAGTATCAGCCACTTTCTGGTCACGAATAGTCAGGTCGTGCCCCTCAGCAGCCAGCTCGGGCACAGCTAAATAATTGTGCAGACGTTCCAGGGGGATTTTCTCCACGATAGCGCCTTGCTTGTTGGCCAAATAGGCACTGTAGGCATTAAATACTGCCTTGACTTTACCCCAACTCTCCTCGGTCAGAACAGCAATATCCTCGCCTAGGATAGGCTTCAGCAGCTTGGTGGTCAAATCGTTCCACCAGGCGCGATAGAGGGGGTTAATAAGTGCTAGATCAAGCGGCAGGGCACCATCTGGGTTGGCTTGGGACAAGGGCAAGGATTTGATATACGCATCGACTTCAGCCGGACTAGCCGGGTCGAAAGCGCCGACTAGCCCGTCAGTACTAAGCGACTTGCTAAGCAACCGTCCGTCAAAAGACAAAAGTCGGCAGAGCTTGTAAAAATGCTCCACTACCTCGGCATTCTCCTGTAGTAGCGCGTACAGCGCCGGCGTATCGGCACCCAGCGGCATAATCGCGGTTTTACTTTGCTCGGCTGGGATTTCGGCGAGTTTCAGCCAATCGAGATAGGCCGGGATGGCCGATAGAAAATCTTTCAGCTGTCCTCCACTAACTCCTATAGTACCATCGGCATCCTCTGTGCCGCCAGTAGCGATTACAGCATCGGCAATGCAGGCGCGCATCTGCGGCAACTTCGAGACTGTGGCAGCATTGAGAGATAACACGCCATCGCCATTGAGTGGCCTGGTCTTGACTACATTTTGGAACTTCCTGATGATCTCTAAGGAGATGCTCTCTTGATCAGAGATTTCCAAGTCTGTCAGGATATATTTAGCGGAAGCGACTAATGCCTTGCCAATGTCGGTAGAGGCGATGCTGGAAAGTTGGAGCGTGCCAGCAAATTCCGGCGTTATAGCGGCATGATCGGGCAATTGGTCCAACAGCCATTGGATGGCGCGCTTGACTTCATCACTGCCGATATGCTGGTTATTGTCACTGTCTATGAATTTGAGGAATTTCGAGTCACAACGAAACGCATCTACTGGGGCACTCATTGCCACCCATAGCGCCTCGTCTAAAGTCAGAACGCCCTGCAAATCAAGACCACTCTCGATCACCATCTGGTAGGCACTTCCTTGACGTACAAATTTCAAAGCGTACTTCTCCTGACTTGTTGGTTATTAAATCATTATTGCCCAGATACTAGCCGAGTAATAATCTTTTCTTTAATCGAGGGTAATCACATCCTGATATTTAGGAATCGTGACAGGCCAATTTT
>CAZUCG010000509.1:0-2485 GCA_964619145.1 uncultured Lentisphaeraceae bacterium
TTTGCTTGACTTCCGCTATTAGGGCATTACGTTATATTCACTGAGCTAATTTTTTTGTTATGTCCTACACATAAAGGTAATAGAAAGAGGAGGCTGAGTTTATGCGAAAGAAATTCACCTTAATTGAGCTATTGGTGGTAATTGCTATAATTGCGGTACTGGCCTCGATGCTGCTGCCGGCCTTGTCAAAAGCCAGGGCCAGGGCGCAACAGATTCTGTGTATGAGCCACGTCAAGGAATTGAATCTCGCGGTATTTATGTATATTGAGACCTATGACGATTATTTCCCCACTGCCCATCAGCCAACCGGCTGTTGGGATAATGGCGCCTATTGGCAGAGTTATTTTACTCATCCTAATGTGAAGTTGATTGATGTTAAATCTACTTCTGCCACCGTAGTGCCGGCCGGACTTTTCAAGTGCCCGGCCGAAGACCGCTATGCAATGGGGACATATCACGACCAAAGTTGGAATAGCTGGAAAGGCAGCCATTACGGCCTGAATCGGCACTTGGGAATCCGCCCAGATACTGGCGTGCCGTGGGTCAAATCTGTAGTGACTAAATACCCCGCCAGGACTTATTGCATTGGTGACAAGTGGCTGCCGCCTTGGGTGACTACCGGAGCCGCTCAGTGCGAAATCCGCGCCTACTATGAATACCCCGGCGAGCGCCACGATGGTAAATGGAATGTCAGCTTCGTCGATGGGCACTGCGTTTTGGAAAAATCATACCCGCAGCGAAAAGTCTGGCCCGACTATCAGGACTTCGCTTGGTCGCCAAATCTGTGTTGGTGAAATGCTGTTAGAGTGCAGTGAGTTGATTGCCGGTCGGTATTCTGAAACCAGGCCAGTCCAGGCAAAAAATGCCCACAACAGCAGAGATGCATTATTAGCCCTTGCAATTGAAGATAATAAACACCGTTAGCCGCTATATTAAGCAGTGTCTTCCTAAATAAAGTGGGGGCGCTGGAATTGCAGCTAAATTCTTATTATGGCGCAGTTTATAGTGTGTTTAGTGGTTATTCAGGGCGGCCTGACGAGATCGACCAGACAGGAGAAGAAAAAGCAAAATAAATCATCTCCCGCCTTGCTTTTAGCGGAAAAGTATTTACATTGATTATTTTACGAAAAATGATATTAGCACCCCGGATGGGTGACGGCTGGGCGAAAAACGCTTTTTGCCCGTTATGAATTTGTGTATTCGACAAGTAATAGCAAAGAGGTGTCATGCGTAACGTTTGTTTATTGGGCATTTTCGGCCTGGTCTTTTGTTTAGCTGGCCAAATGGTTAAGGCCGGAACGCTGGAAAGAACCCCTGAAGGCAAGACCAAGATCACGGTTACCTGTTGGAGTGTCCCTGATCCAACTAGGACCGACACCAATAGCCGAGCCGGCTATGCCGTGGTGAAGGAATTCCTGAAACGCTACCCCGAGATTCTGGAGAAGAAATACCGGGCCAAATATGAGACCGACCCAGCGAAATATGGCAATTACAGTTGGCGCCAGGAAGATGTCGAGATTGAATTGAAGCGCTTTGCCGGTATCACGGTCGAGGGAATGAGCCAGGATACTGGGCCGTTGATGGCCATCGCCGGCGGTGTCTCGCCAGATATCCTCTATGTCAATTTTCGCCAGTCCGACACTTATATTCAAGAGGGCTTCCTCTATCCTCTCGATAAGCCGGAGGATAATTATTTCGCCGGTTTGACGCAAGAAGAACTTGACTTTATGGTCCATCCCAAAGTCTTGCCAGTGATGAAACGCAAGATGATTGGTCAAAGTGACGAACACGTCTGGGCCTTTCCACAGGGCGGCCTGCTGAGTAAAGTTATCCTCTACCGTAAAGACTTATTGACCAGCGCCGGCATTGAATACCCCAGCAATGACTGGACTTGGGAGGACCTGCTGAACTGCTGCAAGCAACTAACCGATCCCGAACGCGGTACTTACGGTATGATTCTTGGCCGCGGTCAACAGGAGAGCTGGCACTGGGTGTCATTCCTCTGGTCAGCCGGCGGCAAGGTTATGGATTATGACGACCAGACCGACGAATGGAGCGCAGTGTTTGACAGCGATGAAGCGGTCACCGCCTTGGATTTTTATTTACGCCTTACGACTGAGCGCTGGATGGACCGCTACAATGTGACCCGCTATGGCTACGCCACTAAGGAGACCCAGAACAGCAAAAAGTGGGAGTTGGGGCAAATTGGCTTTATGTCCTCATACTTGGACGAGCGTTTGTTTTCCACCATCAATCCCGACTTGGTCGGAATGGTCCCTGTCCCTAAAGGCTATCCCGATAAGAATGGCGTGCGTCACCGCGGCGCTGAGATCAATTCCCGGATGCAGGGTATTTTTGCCGGTTGCGACAACCTGGTGGTCCGTGACGCAGCTTGGGAATATATGAAGTTCTGTAACACCAAAGAAGCAGTCGGCATCCATACTAGAATTATGGTCGAGGGCGGATTGGGGAATTTCGTCAATCC
>CAZUCG010000510.1:0-2485 GCA_964619145.1 uncultured Lentisphaeraceae bacterium
ACTCCAGACAGCAAACTCGACTACGTGTTAAATCCCCAGGGCTTTGCCCAAGGCTATCAGATTTAACCAGATCGAGGCTGAAATGCCCGGTAGGGCATAATATTTTCTCTTAGCCGAAGTTGCATTTTTTTGCCCGGCTATTATCTTTAGCCCTATCCCTTTATAATTTAGCAACTGAAATATGGAAAAGTAGTATGATCGACCTGAAAATTTTACGTGAAAATCCTGCTTTAGTGCGTCAGAATGCCGCTCGTCGCGGTTGTAGCGTCGATATCGAGGCGCTGTTATCCCTAGACAAGAAGTACTTGTCGCTGATCCGAGAGGTAGAGGACCTGCGGGCTGAACGCAATCGCTTGAGCAAAGAATGCAAGAGCAATCCTGCCGCCCGTGAGATTGTTAAAGAACTGAAGGTCACGCTGTCAGCCCAGGAAGAACGGCTGACTGAAGTTAAGGCCCAAGTAGAAGAAAAACTCGCCTGGCTGCCAAATTTTTTAGCTCCGGATGTCCCTGACGGTGCCAGTGACCGCGACAACGCGGTCTTGCGGCTAATGGGCAACAAGCCATCTTTTTCTTATCAGCCACTAGACCATCAGGCCATCGGCGAGAAATTGGGCATCATCGACGCCGCCCGCGGGGCTAAAGTCGCACAGTCGGGATTCTATTTCTGGGTCGGTGCTGGTGCTCAATTGACCCAGGCGATGTTCTTCTGGGGCCAGCAACAGTTGGTCAAACGCGGTTTCACTTTACTTATGTCTCCTTGCCTGGCCAAGGGACAGACGCTGTTTGGCACTGGCTATCTACCCTTCTTTGCTGATCAGACGTACAGCATTGCCGGAGAAGACCTAGCCTTAATCGGCACCTCAGAGCAGACTCTGGTAGGCTACCACGCCGAAGAGACTCTCGAGGCCGCGACTCTGCCCAAGTGCTACACCGCCTACACGCCCTGCTTCCGAACTGAGGCCGGCAGCTACGGCAAAGAATCACGCGGCATTTTCCGAGTGCATCAATTTCACAAAGTCGAGCAGATCATTTTCTGTTTGCCGGATGACTCTCCCCGCTACCACGAGGTATGTCTTGAGAATGAGGAGTACTTGCTGCAGCAACTGGACTTGCCTTACCGTTTAGTCAATGTCTGTGTCGGAGATATGGGCGCCCCGGGCTACAAGAAATATGACATCGAGGCTTGGTATCCCGGCTTTGGCGACTATCGCGAAGTGACTTCTAACACCAACTTGACCGAATTCCAGGCCCGCCGCTTGAACATCCGTTACAAGGACAAGGACGGCGGCAGGGGCTTCGTACATACTATTTCCGCCACTGCCCTGACCGACCGGGTGACCTGCGCTATCCTGGAGAACTACCAACAGGAAGATGGCAGTGTGATTGTTCCAGAAGTGCTGCGGCCCTTTACTGGCTTCGAGGTCATTAAGCCACAATAAAATTGTCTGCTAAGCATTTATCCTGCCTGCTGGCAAGAGCTCGGCAGCGATAATCTTGCCTCTCAATCAGCTAATACCGTGTCTTCAATGCCCGTCAAAATAAAGATTTCTCAGCAACAGCGCTATTCTTGTCTTTGCTGCGGCTTATGTTGCCGGCGCTTCCACGTGCTGTTGCGCCCAGGCGAAATCGAGCGCATCCAGGCGCTGCCGTGGCCAGAGGAAGAACGCCCGCTGGTAGATAATTTCTGGCACCTCATCAAGGGCTTCCCATATTTTCGCAGGAAGGCCAATGGCGAATGCGTCTTCTTGACCGAGCAAGGCGTCTGCCTGATGCACCAGCGTTTCGGCTTCGACTGCAAGGCCCTCACTTGCCGGGGCTACCCGCTGAATATCGTCTCGACCTTCGCAGGCGAAATCTCGGTCCTGGTCAGAATGGACTGCCCCGCTGCCTTGCGCAACCAGGGGCCACTCCTGCGCGATAGCCGACGCGAGATCGAAAAAATCGCCTCTGAGATGCGCTTCCGGGACGGCTTCAGTCCACAACAAATGGATGGCCTGAGTCGCCCGGTGATTGAACTGCTGTGCCAAGTGCTGCGCGAAGAGTTGGCTGACAATGACTTGACACCAGGCGTCAAGGCTTGTCACTTGTGGCAGCTGACCCGCGCCTGGCAGCGGCTGGGGAAAACTTTCTTGAACGATTTAGAGACCTTGCAAACTGTGCTGCCGAGCATCCGGCAGAAATCGCGCTCCGACCTGCTGGATTTAGCAAAGTCGGGTCTGAGTCCTTTCTCCAAAGCATATTTTTGGCAGGCAGTTAGCAATTATTGTCAGCGCGACGAGGAGATGCTGGCGACCGGTCTCAGTGCCCGTATTCGGCGCACCTTCCTGTTGCTCAAGATCCTGCTGGGCAGCGGGAATTTGCGCCGGTTTGGCCGGGAGCACCCTGATTTTCCGCTGCGTGAGGTGCGGCTCTTTCGGAAGCCGGCCCAGGTGACCCCCGCAGCGGAGGTTTGGGCGAGTTATTGGCGCTTCCTGTCAGTGCGGCT
>CAZUCG010000511.1:0-2484 GCA_964619145.1 uncultured Lentisphaeraceae bacterium
AAAGAGCCGGTTTTGGGTTAAATAACCCGAAGCCGGCTCTTTGATTTTTGACAGCCTCTTCAGTGTTTAGAATACCAACGCATCGGTATCATTGCGGAAAAGATGCGCCTTGGGCATATAAATTGCCAAGTCTATTTCCTCGCCGTAGGCAACCTTCCGCAATGGGTCAACTCTGGCGATAAAGCTATGTTTGCCAGTATTCAAATAGAGATGGGTCTCAGCGCCCATCGGCTCAATGACTTCAACCTTGGCCTTAATGCGTGGTGAAGTCGGGTCCTGTTCAGCTCTCTCAGAACCGATGTTTTCCGGCCGGATACCGAAGGTCACATCGGTGACTTTCGCGGCGAGGAGTTTCTTCTTCCACTCCGGCTCCTTCAACTCGACCTCGAAAGTCCCTTCAATAAAGAACAGCTTGCCATTCTTTTCTTCAATACGACCTTCGAAGAAGTTCATTGGGGGGGTGCCGATAAAGCCGGCTACGAATTTATTGCTCGGGTAGTTATACAATGTAATTGGGTCGGCGACCTGCTGGATAAGGCCGTCTTTCATTACGCAAATCCGGTCGCCCATAGTCATTGCCTCAATCTGGTCGTGGGTGACGTAAATCATCGTGCTCTCTAAACGATGATGCAGAAGGCTGATCTCAGCGCGCATCTGCACTCGCATCTTGGCATCCAAGTTCGACAGAGGCTCGTCAAATAAGAACGCTTTCGGTTGACGCACAATCGCCCGCCCTACTGCGACCCGCTGACGCTGACCACCCGAGAGATTCTTCGGCTTGCGGGCCAGGTAATTCTCTTTTTCGTCATCCAGACCAAGAATAGCGGCCGCTTCGTACACCCGGCGTTTGATCTCGGCCTTGTTAAAATGCCGCAAGCGCAGTCCAAAAGCCATATTTTCATAGACGGTCATATGCGGATATAAGGCGTAGTTCTGGAAGACCATCGCGATATCGCGGTTCTTAGGCGGGATGTTGTTCACTACCACCCCACCGATGCTAATCGTGCCGCCTGTTATCTCTTCCAAACCAGCAATCATCCGCAAGGTGGTGGACTTGCCGCAGCCAGATGGGCCGACCAGGACCATAAATTCCTTGTCCTTGATGCTGAGGTTGATGTCTTTTACCGTCGGCTCGGGATTGCCGGGATAAGCTTTGTAAACGTGCTCTAGAATTACTTCTGCCATTAGTTGCTCCTTGATACCGGCTTTGCGCAACACTCAAAGCCGCTCTATAAGTCCAGCATTAGATGAAGAAAACATTCCGCCACCAGCTGGAAAAAATTAAATGTAATCCCCGGGAGGCTGTTTTGCAAGTCGGGGCGATAGAAAATCAAGCTTCGGCCGGAGCCGTTATTTTTGCCAGCTGCACCTGCGAAGCAGTGCGGACTTGTTCGTGCAAGCTATGACCATTTGCATCCATACTGACTACGGCTGGAAAATCCTCGACCGTGAGCGTCCAAAGCGCTTCTGGGAAGCCGAATTCAGCCAAGAACTCTACCCTGGGGACGGCTTTTACTGCCGCTGCCAGCACTTGCGCTGCTCCACCGACTGCGTGCAGGTACACGCAGCCGAACCTTTGGCAGGCGGCCAGGGTCTTAGCGCCCATACCGCCCTTGCCGATAATCGCCCGCAGGGATAATTTCTCAATCAGGGTGGCCATATACGGCTCTTCTCTGCTCGAGGTCGTCGGGCCGGCCGCAGTGACCTGCCAGCTGCCATCCGCGGCGCATAC
Organism: uncultured Lentisphaeraceae bacterium; assembly: GCA_964619145.1. Taxonomy (GTDB): domain Bacteria; phylum Verrucomicrobiota; class Lentisphaeria; order Oligosphaerales; family Oligosphaeraceae; genus JAAZIZ01. The sequence goes on from CAZUCG010000511.1 coordinate 1,733, forward strand.
GATGACTGGCCCGCATTGGTAGAATATTCCCCCCCGCAGATACTCAAGGCCGCGCAAGTCGCAATCGCCAGCCAGATGCTTGTGGACGGCATCGCGGGCAGTGAAAATTACCCCGCTGAGCAGCACCTGCTCGTTCAGGGACAAAGCCCGCACGGTGCTTTCTGATAACGGCGTGGATAAGGAGACGGGCATAATTATTTTTCCCGCCCGGTATAATCAAACTGGTAAATTTCCTCACCGTCCAGGCAATAGTTGAATTTTTCCCGGGCGACCCGCATAATCGCCTTCGGGTCGCCCTGGCTGAGTGCGTCAATCTCTTTCTGCAGCAACACCAGCTGATGCCGGACAGCCGTCTGCTCTTGCTGTAATTGGGTGACCTCGTCCTGTAACCGCCGCCGCTCCGCCAATACCGGCGTGAACATCGCCAGACCGACGACAATGACTATAACCAAAATGAACGCAATGAATATATCAAACTTTTTCATATTGTGAGTATAGAGTAGATATTAATCCAGCTTCTTCCAATAATTGTCCTTATCAGCATCAAACGCTTTGCTGGTAAGCGGTTCGGTATGACCATCGACGAACAGGAAGTTGCTGACTTGATCGTGCCGACCGATGTTTTTAGCTGGATTTGCATCCAAATCAAAGTTACTTAAATTGGCAGAGCCGGGATTGGTGTAGCCCAGCGGTGGGTTAAGAGTGGCTTCGGTGGTGGCACCCGTGAGGTCGTTTTTGGCATTTGAGCTCTC
>CAZUCG010000512.1:0-2474 GCA_964619145.1 uncultured Lentisphaeraceae bacterium
AATTAAAAAAATGATTTTGGAATGCTATCGACCCAGCTTCACTGACGCATTACGACGATTGGCTGACGCATTCGCACAGAAGGCTTATGACGAGATTTTGAAACTGATTTTGCAGATGCTATAGGAGATATTGTTGAGTCGTAATAAACTATTCTATTACTTGCCATTCTTTTTGGTTATGGCGTAGTAGGGGCGCAGGCTGACAAAATTCAGAATGCGTTTCTGGCCGATTTCGCCCTTGGTTTCGCTGTCTTTCTCCCAGTCAGAAAAAGTAATTCCGACTTCTGGTTTAAGAGCCCGAAAGACAATTTTATGGGTAACTAATTCTCGGCGTCCTGGTTTTTGTCCCCAAGAGCCATCCCAACCCCGGGGGAGACGGAATTCATAGCCGCCGGGAAGTATTTCTGCGCCAGCCAGAGTGGCCCGAAATTCAAATTGCTGAGGGCGGTTTTTGGCGTTAGCAATATCGTCCGGATCTGCAGTAACGAAAGAAAGCGAGTAGAGTTCTCCGGGGATCAGGTTCTTGGCCGTCTGGGAAAGAATATTCTGTTTTTTGGCGCTGCGAATAAATAACGCACAGTTATCTCCATTCCCCGGATCGCTGGCTTTACGAACTTGATATCTTGCGCCGTAGCCATTAATGCTGTGTGCTTGCAGCGAGTCGGCTTCCGCTGGTATCGCCTGCCAGCTACTAAAGCCGTTAATGAAATCGCCGTCGCTCAGGTGTCCGGGATTCAAGCGGTAGCCAAATTTATCCGACAACATTGTTGTCTCGCCGTCCACACAATAATGGCGCATCAGTTCGGCCATCCAGCGCATATTTTCCTCATCCAGATATTTAACATCATAACAACCGAAGCCAGCGAGTCCTTTCAGCTCCGGGTCGTTAGCCGCAACAGAGAGGCAGTAATCGAGAAAATATTTGATATCGGTCTGTGGATATGCATTGCAGTTCCAAGCGCCTGCGACGAGATAGCCGGAGATCATCACCATCACTCGTTCTGCCGCGTCAGGAAGGCATTTTTTCGCAAATCGCAGATGTTCAGGAAAGCACTGGGCATATTTTTTCATCGATATTTCATCTGGGGTGGAGGTCGCATATATTTCCAGCAGAATTTTCCCCTGTCCTCTTGAAATATTGCTTGCACCAGACAGAAAAAGCGTATGCAGCGGGGTATAATTCATAAAGCCGGTAGCGTGCACGCCGATCCAGGTATAGATCAGCTTATCATAGTCCGCCATATTCCAGCCCAGTTCGCCACAAGCAGTCATTTGTTCAACTATGGCAGGGTCGGTTTCATCAAGACAACGCCCGTCGGTCGTCTGGACCTGAATAGAGCCTCGGATATCCTTTTCCATAGCCACTGGGTCCTGCCACGTTTTCGCCCCGAAACCACCGCTGCCAAGAAGACGGAAGCCTCGTTCCTGGAATTCTTTCCCAGCCGCGATTTCGAAAGTCGTTTTTGGGGTCCAGGCTAAATTCAAAATATAGGTATTGTAGGAATGCCAGACATATTCGCGAAGAAAATCGAGATCATAAAAAAAACGCCCGTTGAAATAAGGCAGCTGGTAATATTTTTCATCGGCTGTCGTCAATGGGAAAAGAGCAATTTCCGGAACTGCCCGGATGCTGAGTTCAGCTCCTGGTTCCGCGCCCTCGACCCGAAGTGTATGGCGTCCCGCCTGCAAGAAGCGCATACTATCCGATGGTTCTCCCAGTCGATAATGGACTGTCGGCTCTTCAGCTTCGTCTAGATAGGCCACGGCATTGGTTTGCGGTATATTAAAACCCAGAAATACCCAGCCGTCACGAGGATTGACGAACGAATACTGACGATTCTCCAATGCCGAATGCAGTAGTTCAGTGACAAAATTATTTTTTTGCCGGCCGGTATCTGGCCATTGTTTTTTTACTCTAATGCTGTATTCATTGGCAAGAACTATTTCGGCGGTATTTTTTTTGACTATTTCGACCTGTATTTTGCCTTCGCCTTCCTGCAGTTCACCGAGAAAAACGGTTAATCGGCGGTCGGCAGGAATTTCATAGGACTCGGCTGGAGGGAAGTCTTTCCAGGCAGCGCTTTTGGCTCTGACGCGGTATTGGTAGTCGGAATCGCCGCCTTCAAGCGGATAGACACACAAAAACGTCATCTCTGGTTTTTCAGCATTCACCTCGGTGAGTCGCGGGGAAACTGGAATAATCCGAGTTATTTTATTCTGCCATTTTTCCGGCCGCTTCGATTCTGCTTTTGCTTTCTCGCTCAGGGGAATAACAAATGGCAGACAAATTTCAAATTCGCCGCTGGCATTAGATGCGTAAATTGAGAAATTATAAAGTCCGGTTCTGCTTTCCAGCATCGTAACATCTGCTTCGATTTTGACCCATTCGCCATTTGTATTATCAGGAAAAAGGGGTGAGCGGACATCTCCTGCCCAGCCGTGGTTGTAAAGCAGCAGCGCACTGGTTGAGTATT
>CAZUCG010000513.1:0-2474 GCA_964619145.1 uncultured Lentisphaeraceae bacterium
AAAAATGCAATAGGGAAAAAAGCTATTAGCCACAACCCCTTTTTCCTCAAATTTTGCTTTTTGAGCAGACGGGGTCAGTGACTCTGATTTTAGGTTATTCCCCGGCGGTTGGTTGCGTATCAAGAGTCAGGTGAGAGACTGGTGCGGTTGGTTGCCTGTCAAGGTTTTTTGTTTTTCGCAAATGATGTTCCGTAGCGAAATTATGAGCAGCTCCATTTCGTCCAACCGCGAAATCATTATTTTAGGTTATTCCCCGGCGCTTGGTTGCCTGTCAATGCTCAGTTGGGGTGTTGTTGCGGCTGGGAGCGGGCCAATGTTTTTTTTACTACTTCAACTGCTTTGCTTGGGTTAAAATTGTCTTTAGCTTTTGCTTGAATATTATTCCCTAGCCACTAGCCATTAAATCTGCGGATGTGCAGCTCCTATTTCTTATCGGCAGTTTTTTGCGTTTTTCGCGGTTCAACATCTCCTATAGTCTTCACAGCTGGTAAAGCGGCCATTATTTCTTTTTTTTGCTGCTTTTCGAGACCGGCGTCATAGCGATATTTGGCGATTTACAGAATGGGCAGAGGGTTTGTTTTTCTTCGAATTTCGCGCACTCGTCCTCACTCATATCGCGTTTCGGCCAAAGTGTCAAACCGAACACCTGCTCGCATTTCTGGCAAGTGTAGGAAGGCGATGTCGGGTCACCGCACTCTGGGCAATAGACGTTACGCAAATCTAGTGTTCTGATGGGGTGAGTATGTCCGGAATAGCAGGTAAACATCCGCAAAGGCCCTTGCTGATAGTGAGTCCTAACCATACTTTGTCGGCCGTAGATAGTTCCCCCCAGCAGGACCAGTCCAATGACCAATACAGCGACGCCGAGCAACAGCAGGCGTTTTTTCAAGCTATAGACATCCGCCAGAGTCAACTTGGCTGGCGGCGCGCTAGTCGAAAAAGGCGAACTTTTACTGCCGTCCTTGCCAGGACGGGTGGCTTGACGCTTGAATTCTGCGTCCTCGTTTTCCGAGGCCGAATCAGAAACCGAGTTGCGTTTGTTTTTGTGTAATGTCACCTGGCTAGGCAACTCGGTCGGGCTGGTGGCAATGGCCGACGTCTTGCTGGAAGTCATCAGTACCATCTGGTAGAAGATAATTTCCAAGTCCCGCAAACGCGGCCGCGCTTCCTGCCGACAGAGGGTCATAGCCTCTATCGCGATTGCCATAATGGGATTACCCTCAATCGGATTTACTTGCTGAAAATTCACTAGGTCCTGCGAGACCCGTTGTTGCAATTCATAACTGCACGGTCGACCAGCAAAAGGGTTCTCCCGCCGCAGCATCGCGTATAAAATCAGTCCCAGCGAATAGACATCACTGCGGGCGGTAAACAGCGAGCCGTCGATAAATGTCTCAGGGCAAGTAAAAGCTGCGTCCGGCCAATACTGGAAGCCAGTATAATCCGCCTTAGACACCGGCAACAGCGAGCCGAACTCCGAGAGATAATAGTTATTCTGATAATAAATTATATTTTCCGGCTTTAAGTCAAAATGCAGCATCCCGCATTTTTTGATTGCAATCAGGGCTCTGGTCAGGGCCAAGGCAATTTTAGCGATCTCGTGCTCATCCAGCTTGCGCTTGCTCATAACCTGATAAAGGTTCTCGCCTTTGCCGATTTGCAACACCAGATAAGCATAGCCATTCCAGTTACCGAAATCCAATATCTCCGCCATCGACGGCGCTGCGATTTCTTTCAACAATACGGCTTTGGCCTTCAACTCCGCCATAAATTCCGCTGAACTGGCCAGGGACTTGCGGTAGAGTTTGATGACCACCATCTCGCCAGTCTTGATCACATTGCTCAGAATCATCACCGAGTGCCGGCCGGCCCCCAACACTGCCCCCAGCGTATATTTGCGGTTGATGGAGGCTTGCGAATTCACCAACCCCTGCGCCTCAGCCAGGCGGCGTAGGATCGTGCAGCCCTCCTCAATCGCCCGCAACAAGTGCACTGGCTCATACGGCATCGCCAAGCAGGAGTCAGCTCCTGAGATGCGCGCATTAATTGCGTGCATCGCGAAGCCTTCCTCAAGGACGACCATAATCCGCAGCAGTCGTTCTCCGGCTGCCAAGCGCAACAGCTTGGCGTGTGGAATTGCCATCCGGTGATTGAGGACGACCAGCATCGGCTCATCGGCCGCTTCTAACAATTCTTGGTCTGTAAACTGCTTGTAATTAAAGACACAACAATCGGGATAATCTTTGCTGATTTGCTCAGCGCAGGGGCTCTCGACATTCGGCTCTTTAATGACAATAATAATCATACAGCAAGTATAAAGGAGAATTTTCTCTCTACCGTGTCTGGCGGCGGCCCACTTGAAAATAAATGGCTACTAAAAAAAAGGCTGTAGGAAGAATCTTTCCTACAGTCCTTACTCAAAGGGTGAGGATATAATATATATCATCATTTTCCCGTTTCATCGCTAGGAATAA
>CAZUCG010000514.1:0-2474 GCA_964619145.1 uncultured Lentisphaeraceae bacterium
ACTAATATCCTGGGGCCGCAGAGAATTCCTCTCCTTGCCAAGTGATGGGTTTAGCTGTGTCAAGGCCCTGCGCGCACCATTGGGCAATGATGATCGCCGAGCAGGCTTGACAATCTACGCACACCTGCTAAGCTGCGGATATCTCTGGAACGAAATCCGGATGAAGTCAGGAGCGTATGGAGTGCATTGCCAATACCTCCCTCACAATGGCACCTTACAACTGCGCTCCACCGATGACCCTAATCCACGCCTAAGCTTAGATATCTTTGATACATTGGCACAGACAGGCGTGGAAAAACTCTGGCCAGATGACGAAATTCGCTCCGCCATTATCGCTTGCAGCAAAAACCACCTCTTGCCTTGGCGACCGCAATCGCTTTGCCAAAATGCACTCTTGCAACGCCTCACCTCAATAGACTATGCTTGGCGCAAAAAATGCTACTTGGATTTGCTGGCCCAAAATGCCAATAGCGTCAAAGAGACCGTGGCGTCCTTCTGGGAAGAATTCGCCCAGGAAAGCAATTGCTGCGTGCTTGGACCAGCCCGCAAGGCCCGCGGCCTGAATATGCAGCGTATAAAACTTTGAGGCTCCACGATGTTTGTTCCGATGTTGTTTTATGACGCAGATAGTCAAGAACCACTGCCGCTTTACCATAATTGCCAAACACTGCACAAAATCGGCCGGACGGCTGATTTTGCTGCCGAACTGCAGCACTGCGACCTGCCCATCCTGCAAATCGAGGGAAAACTTCGCCAAGATTTTTTGCGCCAAATCTTGGCCGCTAAAAAATCCTTTGCCTTGCTAGGTCTAGATGCTTTGACTCTAGCAGCCCGCCAGAAACTGGCTCGAGATGCCAAAAAAAGACACTGCCAGACCTGCTGGCTGACCTCCCTAAGATGCTTTGCCGCAGCTGCACGACTACAGGAAATCATCTCCTCAGGCTGCCTGGGAGTTGTAACTAAAATGCATTGGCAGGGTGGACATTGGGAAGAATACCGGGTCCGAGATTTGCTCGCCTGGCTATCTTCGCAGTCAGAACTGCCAACGTTAAATTGTTCTCCTAGCCCCAACGGAACAATCAGCCTGCAAGCTACCCTGGGACAAGCAGAAATTACCTTGACAGAAACAGGGAAAAGCAGCCTGCGAGTGAAAATCAACAACTTCCCAGAGAAATACCAGCTGTTTAATAACGACCCGTTTGCTACGGAATTAGCCACCCTGTTACTGCTCGCTAAAAGTTCTGCCAACTGGACTGTCCTGGCTAAACTCTAGACAAAAGAAGACTGGAACGCCTCACCGCCCGCTCAACTCCAATGCCAAAATCTTAACTGCTTGCAGCCGCAAAAACATTAGAATCCAGAATCCGACTTTTTTGTTCCTACACTATACCCCCAAGCCCAATTTCAGACCAGACTAATCAAGCCTGAACGCTAATTTGTAACTACCGCAGTAAAATATCAACACGAAAAAAAACGTTTCGACTTTCTTTGACTTGCAAAAGTAATTTCGCGACTTATATTATAATCTCTGCTTACATTAACCTAACCTTAAATCATACCCTTTTTAGTAGCGAGTTTTGCCATGATGAAGACGTATCTGCCTAAAGTTGATGAAATAGAGCGCAAATGGTATATCATTGACGCAGACGGCCTGGTTTTAGGCCGACTAGCGGTACGGATTGCCAATATGTTGCGCGGCAAGCATAAACCGACTTATACCCCCCACCTCGACTGTGGCGATTACCTTGTAATTGTCAATGCCGAAAAGGTGGTCTTGACAGGGCGAAAAGAAGAACAAAAAGAATATCAAGACTACTCTGGTTATATGGGTGGCTTGAAACGCTATAATGCCGCCACCGTCAGAGCCAAAAACCCCACCCGCTTAATCAGCGACGCTGTTTGGGGAATGATGCCCAAAGGCCGCTTGGGGCGTACCCAGTTTGGCAAGTTAAAGTTGTTTGTCGGTGATGGACCCGAACACAAATTCGAAGCTCAAAAGGCGGAAATGCTGGTTCTTAAGTAATAATTGAAGATAACCTTGGGGTTTAGAGGAAAAAGACAATATGTCAGCAGACAAAGATGTAATTCAAGTAGTCGGACGGCGCAAATGCGCTAGCGCACGGGTGAGAATGTCGCCCGGGAGCGGCAAAATCGTGGTTAATAAACGGACCTTTGAAGAATACTTTACTACTGAAGCCGTCCGCGGTTTCGTAATGCAACCGCTGGCGCTCACCGGCAAAAGTGCAGATTTCGACATCTTTGCTAATATCGATGGCGGCGGAATTATCGGACAAGCAGGCGCGCTGCGCCACGGTATCGCTCGCGCACTGGAAAAAAATGACGAGTCACTCCGAGCGACACTCAAACCAGCAGGTATGCTGACCCGAGACTCGCGTGAGAAAGAACGGAAAAAACCCGGCCAGCCTGGTGCCCGCAAACGCTTCCAATTCAGCAAACGCTGAGAACTGCGCCGC
>CAZUCG010000515.1:0-2464 GCA_964619145.1 uncultured Lentisphaeraceae bacterium
CGTCTGCTGGCAGCAGAAATGCTCGCTGGCGAGAGTTTGGAATGTCTGTTCAGGCGTTCATTTGTGGTTTATTGCTAGGCCAATAGTTCGGTAAAAAAACCTCAGCAGAGTTGACAAAGCGCAAGTTGGTATTAATTTTAGAGCAAGTCTTGCGCATTTATCCACCCTACGAGAAGCAAAACACGATGTTAAAAATTGGTTTTATCGATCTTGATACGAGTCATCCCAGGAGTTTTGTCAAGCGTCTTAATGCTATGACGGATGTTAAGGTGACCGGCCTGTTTGACCGCGGACGCAAGAATGGCAAAGCCGAGAGCGATAATTTTAGCCGGGAATTCGCGCTGACTGAATACGCCTCAATTGATGCATTGTGCGCGAGTTGTGACGCGATAATGGTGCTCTCCGCCGATTGGGCGACACACTTCGACGATGTCGCTAAATGTATGCGTTATGGCAGGCCTTGCTATTGTGATAAGCCGGTGTTCGCCGCGCGAGAGGAAATCAATGCCTTTTTGAAACTGGCTGGGGAGACGAAAACGCCCTTCTTGGGAGGCTCCGGGTGGCGCTGGAATCAGAGGACGAAGAACTTTTTTCAGGAGACCAAGGCTAAAGAAGTACGTGATATCTTGATAAGTGGCCAAAATGAGTTATTTTATTATGGTATCCACGCCGTCGATTGGCTGTTGGGCTTAATCGGTTCCGGTGCCCAATGGGTCAAGTACGAACGCAAGACTCCGGATTTGTCTTACGTCAGCCTCGGTCATCAGCGGGGTTGTACGGTGCGGATGTTGTTGGAGACTCGTCCCCAGACCGGACGGCTGTTCTGGGCTAATGCCGAGGGACAGGAGTATTTCCTCAGCCTGAGTATTGATGATATTCACGATGGCATCTGCGGGTCGTTTGTGGAAATGCTGAGAACTGGCCAGCAACCGGCTGGATATGCCGAGTATCTCGAATCGCTGCTGGTGCTGTTCGCGCTGGAAGAATCGCGTTTGACTGGCGAGAAGGTCCAGATCAAAACGGCACATAAAGTCACCAGAATCGACAGCGACGCATTTATGGCCGAGTATTGTAAAAATAAGCACTAATTGTCGGTGTCCGGCATTTGATTGCTGCGACGACGACGTTTTTTTGAGCAAAAAATTATTAAGGATATCGCTATGAAGAACCAACTAGTATCTCGGCGTCACGCCAAATTCACCCTGATTGAGCTATTGGTAGTTATCGCTATCATTGCGGTGCTGGCCTCGATGCTGTTGCCGGCTTTGAGCAAAGCGCGGGCAAAAGCGCAGTCGATTAAGTGCTTGAGCAATCTCAAGAATATCAGTCTAGCCGGTATGATGTATGCGGAAGACAATAAAGGCTACTTGATGCCCTATTATTTCCCGACACCAGCTTTCCCAGACGGCCGGTACTGGGGACCTGCTATGATTGCGCTGGGCTATTTCTCGACTGATAACTGGAGCGGAGAGGCTGGCGATTCTCCTAATGCGGTGGTCGGTATGTTTCGTTGCCCATCCGAGACGCTTCTAGCCGCGCCGGATACCAGCATCTGGAATACCTGGAAAGGCTGCCATTACGGCTTGGCTTGCTACATCGGGAGATATATAGTCGCCACCGATGCAGACCGCAAACGCTACTTCTTTATGACGGACCAAATCCCCCTGCCGGCCAAAGTCGCTCAGTTTGGCGATACCGATTACAAAAATACAGACTACGCTTTCGGCTATTCTTTGCAGTCAATGTCGATTCAGGGACGACATTCCGGCCAAATGAATGTGATGATGATCGACGGACATTACGAACAACGCGGCAAAAATGACACTCCACTGTCTGATACCGATGCCAATTGGTTTAGGAACCCATTTTGGGGGCGTAGTGACAATGTTTCTTTTTGGGGCACCTACACCCGCTAAGGGGCTGTCGCCTGATAGGCATAGAGGCTATGAAGTTTATTGTCAGCAGAGAAGATCAAACCGCGCTGTGTCGGCAGGCGCCGGAATTCATCGAGCCGGTCAAGCAGATAGATTTGCCCGGTTTTGAATGCTGCGCTGATTTGTTCTATGCGTTGGTGCAGAATGTCGTCGCCCAACAGCTGGCAACCAAGGCCGCAGACACGATCTTCGCGCGCTTACTGGCATTGCTGGAAGAGAAAATTACGGCGGAAAAATTGCTGGACGCTGATTTTGCGGCATTGCGTGCCTGCGGGTTGTCAGGACGCAAAATCGAGTATTTACAGGGCATCGCCCAGGCAGTCTTGGCTGGCACCATCAATTTCCAGCAACTCGGGCAGCGCTCCGATGCCGAAATCATCGCCGACTTGGTACAGCTCAAAGGTGTCGGCGTCTGGACAGCTGAGATGCTATTGATTTTCGCCCTTGGACGCAAAGATATCTTGAGTTATAAAGACCTCGGTATCCGGCGGGGAATTATGCTGCTGAATCGCCTTGATTCCCTGCCTGAA
>CAZUCG010000516.1:0-2456 GCA_964619145.1 uncultured Lentisphaeraceae bacterium
AGTCAGCAATAAAGGAGTGCGGTCCTCGCTGATCTGCCCGGCCTATCAGCCCACCCAAGAATTGTATAGCACTGAGATGGCCTATGGCTTTGGTGCCAATCAGTATATCAACAACTACAATACTTACGGCACTAACCCTCCAAACTATGATAATTACCGAGTCAAATACAGTAAATTCAGTAAGCCTAGCAGCTGTAGCTTTACCGGCGACACCTCGCAAAGACATTATAACCAAGGCGCAATCTTCGGCTTTAATTCCAACCTCTTCCCCGATTTCCGGCACAGCCAAAAAATGACCTTTTCCTTCTGCGATGGCTCGGCCAGGGCATTAGCCGAGACTGCGGTGCGGCCATTGATTAGTGGTAGTATGTGGCGGCACGCATTGTGGTGCAATTATAAGCCACTTTATGATTTCTAACTTATCCGCCAAGTAGTTGTCAATCTGAGGTTTTGCCGACCTAGCAGTAATCCCCCCCCCAGCCGAGGTCGGGTCAAGATTATTGACTTTCAGGTTATTAATGTCGAAGTGTGGATGAAATAATCATAGGGTTGACAAAGCACATCTTGCCCATTTTTTGGAAAAACATCAACCCACAAACTAATCTGTCCGCATTTCTTCGAGAGATAATTCGGCTTCGGATTGTAAACGCACAAATCTAGGTTAATTTTATATTGCTCCTGCTTTGTGTTTTGGCGGTCGGATTCTCAAAAACAACAGGAGGTGCATTTTTAGTAAATGCAATGCCTCGTCACAGAAATAAAATATACTGAAAAAATTGATCGCTTGATCGGTCTGAAACCAAGCAAAGGGACAGTGATAATGCTGCTTAAGGTACTCCGAATGGGTTCACGAGCTCTGAACCTCGTTTTGCTGGTCAGCTTGGCTGCTGGCTGTCAGATGCTTGGTCCAGACTACGCTCCGCCCGAGCTGGCTGCTGCTGACGCCTGGCATCAACAAGTCATCGCTGAGCTGACGACTGCCGATGCCCCCTTACACAGCTGGTGGACACTGTTTCAGGACGACGACCTATCCCAGCTGATTGACGCAACCCGAGATGGCAACCTTGATTTACAAGCAGCTTTGGCCCGGATAGCTGAAGCCAACGCACTCTATGGCGCCAGTCGTGGAGCGCAGGTGCCGGGCGCACAATTGGAAGGCGGCATCAGCCGCAGCCGCCAAAGCGAAATCATCAATCCAGGGATACAGAAGAACCCGCAAAATATCGGCCTGCTCAGCGGCGGACTGTCGTGGGAGCTGGATTTCTGGGGCCGAGTGCGGCGACAAGTTGAATCGGCCTCGGCGACCTATGCAGCCTCACAAGAAGACTACCGCGATGGGCTGGTGATTTTGCAGGCCGCCGTGGCCCAGAGCTACGTGCAATTGCGCACCCTGCAGCAGCGGCTGCGTTACGCCCAGGAGAACGCTCAACTGCAAGAAGCGACCTTAAAGCTCACTCAGGATCGTTTGCAGGCCGAGATTGCCCACGAGTTAGATGTCCGCCAAGCCGAGATGAACCTGGCTATGACCCACGCGATGATACCGGCTTTGCAGACCGGCATCGACCAGGTTCTAAATCAACTTTGCCTGTTCACCGGTCGCGCACCCGGAGCGTGGCCACAGTTACGCACGAATTTTACAATTATGCCGGCTTTTACGGCTGTTCTCCCGGCGACGCTGCCAGCGGAGATGATCCGTCAGCGCTACGACATCCGAGCAGCAGAACGACGCTTGGCAGCACAAACCGCCAGGATTGGCGTCGCCCGGGGCGAACTTTACCCGATGTTCTCGCTTGTGGGCAATTTTGGCTGGCAGGTGACGGCCGGCGGCCAGATGTTTGAATCACCAGGGCGTTTTTACGGTCTGGGGCCGGCCTTCCAGTGGAATATCTTCAGCGGCGGGCGCATTCGCAGTCTGATTAAGGCTGAAGAAGCCCGGCAGCAGCAGGCTCTTCTGGCCTACGAAGGAACTGTCTTGCGAGCCTTGCAGGAATGCGAGGATATGCTCAGCGCCTTCGTCAATGAACAGCAGCGGCTGCAGTTTGAAGAACAAGCCGTGACTGCGGCTACATTCTCCGCTCAAAAAGTCGACGAGCTTTATCGCGCCGGGCTGACCGATTTCCAGAATGTCCTAGATATGCAACGCACCCTGACCCAACGCCAGGACAGCCTGGCGGCTTGTCAAGGCGAAATCGCCAATGCATTTATCGGTGTCTATAAGGCCTTTGGCGGCGGCTGGAAGGGTGCCGAACAAGACTGAAGGACTTAACGAACAACAGACAAAGCAACAGACAAAGCAACAGAGAAAGCCTGAAAGGGCGACACAGATGATTTTGGAGCGAGATTTTACATAACTAAGGAGAATGGTTGCAGATGGCAGCAAAGAAATCAGTTTTGGGGAAAGTCATTGGCAGCGCGGGCCTGATTATCGGGCTGGCGCTGATTTTTTTCTATCGCGT
>CAZUCG010000517.1:0-2453 GCA_964619145.1 uncultured Lentisphaeraceae bacterium
CATAAGACGCAACCGTCTTGGGGGCTCTATACCAATCCTCAGGAGGTTCTGATTGCTTGGAAACATTCTGAGATTGAACCGCTGATTCAACAACTTGAAGCGGCAGTTAAGGCTGGTGTTTTTGCCGCCGGCTTTCTCTCTTATGAAGCAGGTAAAGCTTTCGATGCTAGTTTTGCTTCTTTTGCTGATGATTCCTTGCCGCTGGCCGTTTTTGCATTGTATGCTGAAGCCCCGCTTCCAGTCAGCCTGCCCGACGAAAGCACCGCGAACAGCTTTGGGATGGAATTCATTCCTGAATTATCATACGAAGAATACGCCGCACGAATCGAAACAATCCGACAGCATATTCGCGAGGGTGACCTATATCAGGCAAATTTCACCTGCCGAAGCAGAGGAAAACGGGTCGATGAGCCGGAAAAACTTTTTCTGCATCTTAATGCCGTTCATCCCGTTCCCTACGCCGCCTACCTGCACTTGGCAGGGCAGAAAATTATTTCGTTATCTCCTGAGCTATTTCTGGAATGCGACGACAAGCTACTGCGTAGCAGCCCAATGAAAGGTACTGCCCGACGGTCGCCACTGGCAGCCGAGGATTCTGCGATCGCCGAATGGCTTCGTCATGATCCGAAAAACTTAGCTGAGAACCTCATGATTGTCGATATAGTACGCAATGATTTGTCGAGGCTCTGTATCCCCGGCAGTGTTTCTGTCAAAAAATTATTCCATATCGATACCTACCGTACTGTACACCAGATGATCAGTACTGTAGAAGGTCGTTTGTACTCCAATCGCGGCCTTTTTGACATTTTGCAGGCAACCTTTCCGCCGGCCTCTGTGACCGGTGCACCTAAGATCAGCGCCGTCGATTGGATTTGTCAACTTGAAAACAGTGCCCGTGGTATCTATACCGGAATAATTGGCGCAGTGCACCCCGGTAATAAATTCCGTTTTAATATCGCCATTCGGACCTTGGTCTGTTTAGAAAAAGAAACCCGGCTTGGAGTTGGCGGAGGTATCACCTGCGATTCGAACGCTTTGGACGAATGGCAAGAGATGCTTCTGAAAAGCCGCTTTGCCAGCAGTGTCTCCTGGCCAGATTTTGCGGTTTTCGAAACTTTGCTCTGGCAGGGAAAAAAGTCCTGGCTGTATTTGTCAGAACACCTGCAGCGAGCAGCTATGAGCCAGGCCTATTTTGCTCGTTCTTTCAATGAAAGCGAGGTGCGTCGGAAACTGTCAGAGTCAGTCAAGCCGTTTCCCGATGAATCAAGGATCGTCCGCTTTGTTCTGAAAAATACTGGGGAGATAGAAATCAGCAACACAGCGGTGCGTCAAACTGATTGGCAGACTGCTCCACTGCGAGTACTGGTTGCAAAGCAACAAACCGACAGCAATAATCTATTTCTCTATCATAAAACCAGCTATCGTCCGCAATATCAGGCCGCTTATACCGCAGCCTGCCAAGATGGTTTTCAGGAAGTGCTTTTTACTAATCAAAATGGCGACTTAACGGAAGGATCGATTTCCAATCTATTCCTCAAGATAAACGGAGAATGGCTGACGCCGGAACTGCAGTCTGGATTACTTCCAGGCATTTGGAGGGCAAAGATGCTGCAGAAACTTCAAGCCAGGGAGATACGACTGCCACTCTTGGCGTTGCAGCAGGCGGAAGAGATGATTCTTGGCAATTCTGTTCGGGGCACCGGAAAAATAAATGAAATCGTTTGCCAATGAAAAATTGCCGTCTTGTCTTGATGTGCGTCAAGTGCGTATGGCTGTTTTATTTTACCGCAAGTGAAGTTTACTGCCGCCCAAATCCTTGTTTTGCCGGCAAGGCGATCTGACATCTGCCACGGCAATGATGACGAGAAAGTAGTGTCCCATTTTCGTCGCGTTGTCATCTAATATCGCATTATTAGTTAAGGTGCATGTCACCTCTTCGCCAAAGGGCCGGGGAACTTGACCAAATCCTTCGCCGCGCCATAAAAACAATAGACGCAAATATAAACAGAATACAGTATTAGAAAACTGATCAGCAGCCAAGGCGTAATTAAAATTATAATATTAAGCTGCAGCAACAACGCTAGTACCAGCATCGGCAGTAGAGTCAAGCTCAGCACGGTATAGCTTTTGACGTGGGCGAAATTCAAAGTAACGCCCACCCATTTATGCTGAGCGTGTTTATAGACAAAAATGCGCGGATCAGCAGCATTGATATAAATGATGGTCGAACATTTCATTGCTGTACGCCTTGTTTTTTTGCAAAACTCCCCAATAAGTATGCTCTAATGCAACCCTCGCGCCTAAAGTGTTAATTCCAGCAAGCAAGTACTACGCTATTTGCTAAAATTAGCATCCGCTAGCTGTCTGATAAAAATAGTATCGCAAGATGATATTTCAAGGCAGGGAAGACGGAAAAAACTGCTGCTATTATGCTATTATGACCCGCCAGCCAG
>CAZUCG010000518.1:0-2449 GCA_964619145.1 uncultured Lentisphaeraceae bacterium
TTATCAATCAATAGCGGTCAATCGCTGAGAGCGGCTTTTTGTTTTTTGCGGGCCAACATCAAAGACCACCAGATGCGTCCGTAGAGTAAATCCGCTAACGGGAAAAGGCAACGCCAGCGGGCGAGAAAAATCACCGGCCTGAGGACACGTAAGCTCCTGCGGTCGGCCTTTTGGGCCAATTGCCGATATACGCCATAACCGCCAAGATTGTCGCGCATCAGACGAGAAAATTCCTGGTAGCGGAATGAGCGGGAATAGTTTTGGCAAAAATGTGGGATAAAGAAGCGGAACATCTGACCTATGAACCAGGAAGCCAACAGCCCCTGCAACGGCTCCGGGACGCTATTCGCTTGCCAATAACGGAAGAATGCAATCATATTGTCGGTAAAATCTCTAAATGTCTCTTCGCTGGCTGTGGTAGTGACTGAGTCGGGACGCTTGCGGTAATTATAATAGCAGAAATCGATCGCATAAGTTTTTTCGGCTGCCAAAAATACCCGGTAGGCCCATTCGTCATCTTGATGGCGACGCCCAATTACCTGATACAGTTGCTTGTCTTGCAAAAATTTCCGGCGATAAATTTTCAGCCACGTTGCGGTATTAAATTCATTACGCAATTGCAGCGCCAACATTTCCGGTCCCGAGATAACTCGCTGTAACGGCATCTGGTGCCGCCAGCCAGCCAATTCCTGCAAAGTGCCATCTTGATCCAGATAATACCTCGCATTTGCCAGTAGTATGTCGACCTCGCCAGAATCCTCCAGGGCTTGTTGGAATCGCTCCAGTGACTCGCGTTCAATCCAGTCATCGCCATCGACAAATACCAGGTATTTGCCACAGCCATTCTGGATACCGTAATTGTTGCTGGCTGAACAAGAGCCAGTTTTGCGCTGCTCGACCAGTCGGAAACGCTCATCGCCGGCAATCTCCTCGGCAATTATCTTCCGAGTATCGTCTTGGCTATCCTCGCTGACAATCAATACCTCGAAAGCAGTATACGTCTGAGCCCGCAAAGATCGCAGGCAATCACCGATGTATGCCGCGACATTACACGCAGGGACGACAATAGTAAATAATGGCTCTTCGTTCATTTTACAGCACCAGAAAAAAACCAGCTCTTCACTCTGGCTAATGATCTCCCCAGCCTGGCTGGCGATGGCAAAAGCAGCATTTTTGCAATCAAGTTAGAGCAGAGAGGAAGAGGCCCAATAAGATTCTAATGTTTTTGCCAGCCGGGCCAGTAAGCAGAAAAAAACCGTGCCAGGGCGACCAAGCCGGGCTGCAAGCACAAACAAACGCTGCTTCTTATCGAGAGATACCTGAGA
Source organism: uncultured Lentisphaeraceae bacterium (assembly GCA_964619145.1). Classification (GTDB taxonomy): domain Bacteria; phylum Verrucomicrobiota; class Lentisphaeria; order Oligosphaerales; family Oligosphaeraceae; genus JAAZIZ01. The sequence continues at coordinate 1,326 of CAZUCG010000518.1, forward strand.
GAGACCAGCATTAAGCTCGTCTTGGCGAAACTCCCGTAATGCCAAACCAGCTTTTTGCCAACGCTGAGAATAAGACATCGTCGCGTCACTCAACAGCATTTGCAGTTGATGATAGGCCCGATTGACATACACCAATGGCTCCGCCCAGGGAAATGCCGCCCTGAGATTATGTCGCCGCATAACCCGCAGACGGCAATCCCAGCGCAGATACCAGCAGCGCTCCATATTCGCAAAAGATACGCTGCGTTTCTTAAAATGCCGGGCGCAAGCAGAGTGGGGATTGGCAATGTAGTTATAAATCACTCTCGTAGAGACTGCGACTTTGTCAATACAGGGCAATAGCTCGAAGAAAAATGCTTCGTCCTCAGTTACCGTCAGACCAGGGATTAGACGCAGATGGTACTCTTCGATAATTGAGCGGCGAATCAGAGCAATAGGCAAATACCCTCGCACCAACTCAGTCCCTGGTTGCAAACGCAACAGCGGCCGTAGCCAGCGCTCGAAAATTGCCTCTTTAGCCAGCACTTCGCCATCGGCAAACGGAAAATTAGTCCGCACGTCCTCGGTTTCGCTCGACGGACAACGCAAGGCGGCCGTGCAGATATCTGCGCCTGTGCGCTGAGCCATTTCATACAGATGCGCCAAACCATCAACTGCAATCTCATCGTCAGCATCAGAAAAATAGATCCACTCGCCACGAGCAATATCTAAAGCCGCATTACAGGCCAGAGAGACATCCGCCTTCGTTAAATTCAAAAAGGTAATTTTATCAAGGTGGGCAGCGGCATACTCACGGCAGACTTCCGCAGAACGATCAAGAGAACCATTGTTGACCAGAATCAGCTCCCAGTCAGTATGGCTCTGTGAGAGTACCGAATCTACCGAACGATGCAATAACTCAGCGTCATTGTAAATTGGGATGATGATGGTAACTTCTGGACTCTTTCGCATCAAACACTCCTTGAAAAAAACAGCAGAAAAAAACTTACTGCAAGAAACTACTAACTGTAATTCCTGCTGATAATTATACAAGACAAATTACCTGAACTAGGCAAATTAAACGCATTTTACCGTAATGCGTCAGTGAAGCTGGGTAAGCCGATAGCGTAATTTTATCTCAAGTA
>CAZUCG010000519.1:0-2440 GCA_964619145.1 uncultured Lentisphaeraceae bacterium
CCCATATAAGGCTGCGGCCGTGGCCTTCTGTATCTAGGCCAAGACCAACAACGTATCGAATTGTTCTACCAGAACTGCGGGGGCACCGGGGCTGAAGATGGCCATAATACCTAGCACGCAGCCAAAACAGTGGAATAACGGCACGGGTACACAGACCCGATCGTTCTTAGTCAATTCCTGGCGTTCGCCGATATAGAAGCCATTATTCAGGATATTGCGATGGGTTAGCATTACGCCCTTAGGGAAGCCGGTGGTGCCCGAGGTGTATTGCATATTGATGGTGTCGTTTCTGTCCAGATCAGTTTTAGCCGTCTGGAGCTGTTCGTCACTTTGGCTCTCCCCCAGCTGGAAAAGCTCTGTGCTGCTGTACATCCCGCGCTCTTTTTCCTGACCGAGATAAATCACATTGCGCAAACGCGGGAAACGCGCGCTTTTCAGATGCCCGCGAGGATGGATTTTCAACTCAGGAATCAGCTCGTTGAGAACATTGACATAATTGACATCACGCAGGCCATCAACGATGGCGATGGTGTGCATATCAGATTGCTTGAGCACATATTCGACCTCGTGGCTCTTGTAATTGGTGTTGATGGTTACCAGCACGGCACCAATTTTGGCAGTGGCGAACATCAAAGTCAGCCACTCTGGGACGTTCCGGGCCCATACTCCTACGTGGTCATCGCGTTTGACTCCGATGGCTAGCAGCCCTTTGGCCAAGTTGTCGCTACGTCGGTAGAACTCGGCATAGCTCCAGACCAGGCCGCGATCCGGGTACATAATGAACGGGTGTTCCGGCTGAGTGACGAGCAACTCGTCGAAAAACTCGCCGATAGTTTTTTCGGTAAACAATTGATCTGTGAAGCGCATAGTACTAGTAGGGTGGTTTGTGAGATAAGAATGCGACCGAACAATATGTGGCTGCTGGTCTGGCGGGTAGCTTAGCCCGCTGGGTCTGAAAAGCTATCGCCAGGATTAGTGGGGGGCATAAACGACAGCCAAGATCTTGGCGTCGGTCTCGCCAGCGGCGTGGACGTGATGCGGTACAATCGAGTCATAATAGATGCTGTCACCGGCACGGACGTGGTATTTTTCCTTGCCGTGGACGACTTCGATGGCACCAGAAAGCACATAAATGAACTCTTCACCCTCGTGGCTGGAGACTTCGAAATCCGCGCTCACGGGCAGGTGCACGTCAATGATGAAGGGCTCCATATTACGGTCGCCTTTATTGGCTGCTAAGGCGTGAAAAGCCAGCCCTTGGACATCGCCGGAACCGGCGAAGCGTACCGTCTTGCCTAGTTCATTTCCGCGGGCGATTACCGGTCCGCAGCACTGCGCGTCATCCAGGAAAGTGCCTAGGCGCACGCCGAGTCCGCGGGCGATTTTCAGCAGTGGTGTCAGGGAAGTGGCGATTTCTCCGGCTTCGATCTTGGCTATTTGCGGCGGCGGCATATTACAGCGCTCACTTAGTTCCTCTAGCGTCACTGCGTGCAGTTCACGTAAATTCCTGATTTTAGCGCCAATTTCATTGTTCGCTGGCATATTATTTGACCTCGCAATAATCCCCTCGATGTATTCTGAGCGTATAAATCAGCAGCATTTCGGCTAATAAATACTCAACGGCAAAAAAATAATATAGTCTGAACAGGGCAATCTGCAAGCCGTTTAGAGCAGTATGTTAGCCATTGAGAAATAGATAATCAAGGCGAGCGCGTCGACGATAGTGGTAATTAGTGGGCCGGCCATCAAGGCTGGATCAATTTTACAAAGTTTGGCCAGAAGTGGCAGGCTACAGCCGATGACTTTAGCGAAGATGACGGTGCTGAATAGAGTTGTAGTGACGATGATGTCGGTCCGGTAGTCGGCTTCCGTGAAAAGGATGATCCGCAAGAGGTTGACTAGTCCCAAAGCTATCCCGACGATAGCACCGACTCGGGCTTCCTTCAGGAGAATTTTCGCCCAGTCTCGCAACTGGATGTCGCCGACTGCCATACCACGGATAATCAGAGTTGAAGACTGGCCGCCGCAGTTGCCGCCAGTGTCCATCAGCATTGGGATGAAAACTGCTAGCATTACCATATTTTGCAGCAGCGCCTCAAAATGCCCGATGATACCGCCGGTGAAAGTCGCGGAGATCATCAGCACCAGCAACCAGGGGATGCGGTTGCGCGCCAAACGCCAGACGCCGGTTTTCAGGTATTCGCTCTCTGATGGATGCAAGGCGGCCATAATTTCGATATCTTCGGTATTCTCCGCCTCAATGACATCCACGATATCATCAATGGTGATGATACCCACGATGCGATTCTCTTTGTCCACTACCGGCATCGCCAATAAGTCGTACTCCTGGAATTTCTTAGCGACTTCTTCTTGGTCTTCGGATGTATGCACACAGATGACCGTGGAGTGCATAATTTGGCTTATGGGGCAATCGTCGGGG
>CAZUCG010000520.1:0-2439 GCA_964619145.1 uncultured Lentisphaeraceae bacterium
CCGCAGCGGCGGCAAAGCAAGCATACAAAAAGCGAAGATATTTTTTAATATCCCAGAAGCGGGTTCATACACAATAATCAGTGCCTTTGCTAAAAGCAAAAACCTGCTGAATCGAATTGCGCTTTCTTTGGATGGCAAAATATTACGGAATTATACCATCGATGGCAACCATCCAGGTGCTAAACGTGGTCAGCAAAACCGCTTTGCTGAAAGCGTAGAGCTTACTGCTGGGCAACATACTATAACTCTTGAACATCAAGGCGGCGGTTTCATTACCCTGGATGCTCTGGCATTACTGACCGGAACGACTAGAGCTCAATATCAGGCAACAGAATTCCTTCCCCGGCAAATATCGTCTGCGTTCTGGACTGATGCATTAGTTAATCGGCCAGATATTCTCCCTGCTGCCGGCGATAGCAACATCGGTGGTTATGACTGCGATATCATTCTGCCACTGTTAACAGGGAACTATCAACTGAAACTGACTTTTGCAGAATCCTTCGACCAAGAAACAAATCTGGCCAGGGAACCCGGAGAGCGCCTTTTCGATGTCTGGGTAAATGACGAGAAACGCTTGACAGCTTTCGATATCAGAGCTGAAAGCAAGTCGATTTCCTGGTGCAACAAAACCCTGGCGGTAGAAAGTAAGGATGGAAAAGTTGTCCTTCGGCTGCAGGCTCTTGGTAAATTGCCAGCGCGTATCAGTGCAATTTCAGTCTATGATGCCGCTGGCCAACAACTGCTTTTTGACTATCATTGCGTGCCGCGCCATGTTGCTATTGATCGTTCCGGGAATGGCTATTATGAATGCCCGTACAACCTGGTCGCCAATCCTAGTATGGAATACGTGAATAGTGCTATGGAACTGTGTTGGTGGGAAGTCACTTCCGGTGCCGTTGCCAAACAATCGACCAAAGCATCTAATCAAGGCAAACATGCTGTTGCCTTATCCGCCAGCGCCGAAATTGCAACACTGCGCAGCCAGGTCAATGCAGATATTACCTGGGATCGTCCATACCGGATGACCTTCAAAGTCAAAGCGGATGGCGATTGCCGTATCCGCCCGAAATTATTATGGATGCGCTATAATGTGCAATATAAAGCGGATATTATCAAGGATTGTGCCATTGCGAATCGGCGTTATCAGCATGAATATGCCGGCTGTTCGTACGGTGACTGGATCGTGCCGGATGGACAATGGCGGCAAATCAGCCTGACAGCAATGCCGCCGCGGACTGCCGACTGCATCGGCTTCGCTATGGAATTTATTGGTACCGGCCAAATTTATGTGGATGATTTCTTCTGTGAAATTCGCGGCGAGGTACCAGTGGAGATTTTCGTCTCGCAAGCCGGCTATGACCGCTTAGGTCATAAAAATGCGGTGGTATTTAATCGCAACCAGGAACCAGGAACCTACATAATCCGCAAGGCGAATAACCGTCCGATAAAGATTGGTTTGCTGCAGCATCTCGGCAGGCAGCCTTGGTACTTAAACGAATCGCTTAAACTGGCAGACAGTTTATGGAACCGTGAAGTCTGGAGTGTCGATTTCTCCGACCTGCAGGAAAGTGGACGCTATACCTTGGAAGTGATTTTTGCAGATGGACAAACTCAGCGGACACCAGTCTGGGAAATACGTGATGATTTATACCAATGGCTGGGTGATTTTGTAATCACGGAATATTACCCGGTTATCCGCTGTGGAACTGCTGTACCCGGTTGGCACCCACCTTGCCATAGCGATGATGGCGATATCCTTGTTGCCGGCAAACGCGTGCATTTCCCGTTGCGAGGCGGTTGGCATGATGCCGGTGACAACAATATTTTCAATACTAATGTCATCCACAGTTCTTGGGCAATGTCGATGTTTTGGGAAAACACTGAAAAAAATCCGCGGGTGTGGGAAGAAATGATTTGGGGTTTGGATTACCAGCTCAGAGGGCAAGGCCAAGACGGTCGCCTGATTCAAAATGTCCTAGGCTACCCAGATCATAGTGTCACCGTAAGAGCCGACCTGCAGACTGATGGCGATCCGCAGACAGCCGACAATCGGATTATCAGCCCGGGGCTATGGATTCATCCCTCAATGGCGGCTGCCATCGCCCTCATTCGTGCAGCCCGAGACCTTCCACAGGGAAAAAGTACAGCCTACTTGAACTGCGCTGACAGGATCATCCGCTATTTCAGCGATGAACACGGTATCGACAATGAATCAATCGCGCCATACACATTATTATTGGCGCTCGCTATGGAGCAAGTACAATACAAATTTTATCGGGAATTCTCCGCCAAAGATGAATTAGCCAAAGTAGTTCGTTCTTTCCAGGACGGCACACATTGGGTGCGCTGGAATCACAATTATGATGGAGAATCGAATTGGCAGTTCCATCCAATTTTGGCATTATGACATCTAAGAAAATTTTATCGGGCCGGTGCTGC
>CAZUCG010000521.1:0-2437 GCA_964619145.1 uncultured Lentisphaeraceae bacterium
ACCGGCGTGATGGGGTATTGCCAGCGTAAGCGTAAGAAAGAACAGAATAACTGATTGTTCACCGACTGAAATAATTAACAAAAAACTGCCTACTGTAGTGCTCAGCATTACAGTAGGCAGTTTTTTTGTCTCAATTTAGCAGCCGTAACGGTTTACATAATACTCTCAGCTCGCTTGCGGTTCTGGAACTAGCGGCTTATGCCAGACGTTCATACTTTCAATACCGCTGGAGATGTTAGTGTTATTCACCAGCCTGCCAGCAAATTTGTAGCCGGCTCGAGCGAAGGTGATATTCATACCAGCTGAAGCGGATCGGGCGATAGTGTATACAGTCTTGATGCCTAGTTTTTCGACGGCTGATTCCATCAACGCCAGCAGGTGTTCCGCTAAACGATTGCCGCGCCAGCCGGGCAAGGTCGCGAAGTCGGTCATTTCGGCAAAAGCGTAAGTCGGATTCATTTCAGCCGAAGATATCGCCGCCAATTTGCCCTTGTCCGAAACTCCGAAATATACTGAGTCTTTGCGCATCGTCTCCAACAGATAAGACGGATCGTGGATGGCATAGGGATAAACTGGAAATACTTTCCGGTAAAGGGCTGACATCTCTTCCACATCGTCCTCACCGCATTTGCGCAAGTTAAGCTCTTGCATCGCGGTAGGTGACGCAGCCGCAGCTTTGCTCCGACTGAGTTTGACGATGGCGTCAAGAGCACCAGGATCAGAGAGCTTCGAACGCTGTTTTTTTAGAAAATATCCCATAAACAAGGCGTTGTCCTTGCGATTGAAAAGACCCGGCACGGACGCCTCAGGCAAATAACCCGCCGCTAAAAAACGCTTCGACTGCCGTTCCGGGACCTTGGCGAAGATTTTAGAGAAGCCGCAGTTCTCTGCTCGGCGGATCAAAGCCTCGGGCAGCTCCGGCGCGACTGGGGAGCCTGTTTTGACGAGATAGATTCTATCATTGTGGGGGCTATGCTCGATAATTGAACCGCACGACAAGATTTCCTGTCGGTCAGTCGCTTGTGCTTGAAGTTGATTTTTCATTTATTAAGTCCTCCGTCAATATGGGTTAATACCTCGTTAATAGAACCAGATTTGATGATTAGCCCACCACTCATAAAAATCCCTTTCGAGGCAGTGATTTCGACAAAAGGCAGATCGTGCGTTACAATGATGAAGCCGGTGTCGGACTGTAATTCACGTAGCCAGACCGAGAATTCTTGTGATGTCTTGGCATCGAGGGAGCTGGTCGGCTCATCAAGCAACATCAGACTTGGCTTTAACATCAAGCCGCGGGCGATGGCTACCCGCTGCGCCTGCCCACCGCTGATTTGGGCGGGGTAATGGCTGGCTAGTTCCGGGATGCCGAGGCGCTCCAGCATCTCTTTGGCTTCACGAGCGATAGTTTTTTTGCTGCCTTTGCCAAGTCTTGTCGGCGCTAAGAACATATTTTCCAGTACCGTGAGGTGGGGGAAGAGATTCAGCTGCTGGAATACCACGCCGATGCTGCTGCGGAAGGTAACCTCATCCATTTCTTGGATGTTTTTATCATTAAGCAGTATTTCACCCTCTTGCGGTACGATAAAACGAGCCAGGCAATTGAGCAGCGTGGTCTTGCCTGAACCAGACATACCAGTGATGGCGAAGATATGCTCGTCGGCAAAAGTTGTCGTGATCGATTTCAGCGCTTGGTTGCCATCGCTATAAGTATAGGAAAGATTCTTAACTTCAATCATTGTTGAAACCCCTCTCACGGATGTTTTTCTCAATTTTCCCAGCTAGTTTCATCAGTGGGAAAGTCACTGCAAAAAACATCAGTGCCGCTATCAAATAATACTTCCGTGGTTCAAAAGTTACACTGATAATTGATTGGGCTTCCCGGATTAGTTCGGGAATCGAAATAATTGAAATCAGTGCGGTATCTTTGATCAGGGCGACCACGCTGTTCATCAACGATGGCAGCGCAATGCGAAATGCCTGTGGCCAGACGACGAAGCGGAACCTGTCCAGGGGATTAAGTCCCAATGCTCTGGCCGCAAGGCTTTGTCCAGGGTCGACGCTAATTAGTCCCGAGCGGACTGCCTCGGCCATATAGGCCATAGTACAGACCCCGAGGGTCAAGATAGCTGCCGGGATGGGCGCGAGCCCCAAGCCCATCCAGACGAACAGCAGTTGGATCAGCACGGGTGTCCCGCGGATGAAGTCGACGAATAGCCGCATTATGCAGCCAGGCAGCTTCCAGATGCCTTGCTGGAAGGTCAGTAATACTCCAGTTGGGATGGCCAGCAGAAAGCCGATAGCCACTGCCAGGAAAGCTATAGCCAGGGTAACGCCAAAGCCCTTCAGTAATTTGATTGCTATAACGTCTGCTGTCATTCGCCCGGTATTGGCTAAGACTGCTTTGTTCAAACCAAAATATTGGTCACGTCCTGAAGTT
>CAZUCG010000522.1:0-2434 GCA_964619145.1 uncultured Lentisphaeraceae bacterium
CCACTTGATGGTCAACCATAGCGAATGCCCGACTGTCGTATAAATTCGGATAGCTGCCGCCTTTGCCGACTTGGCGGGCAATAAACAAACCCTCTGAACGCAAAATACGATTTGGATGCACAACTTGAGTCACAGCGCTGATGCCATAATCGCCCCAAATTACAACTTCATAGCCAGCAACAGCAGCCACAGACAGCAGCTCCTGCAGAAATTCCCCCAAAACTAACAACTCTTTGCCTACATCAGAATGGCCTGGACCAAGTTTCTGCTGACAATAATCCAGGTGCGGCAAGTAAGTGGCCAGAAAATCCGGCTGCCGCTCCTGCATCAGCCAACTCGTGGCCTTGGTTATCCAAGCACTTGACTTGCGGCTGGAAAAAGGCCCCCAGTAGTGCATCAGAGCAAACTTTCGCCCGACAGCACGTTCCAATTCGGCCTCCATTTCCGGAGGCCAGCAATGGCACGCCTGGATCAATCCGCCGTGATGACGATGAATCGGCGCCGGGCTGACGACAAAATCGCTGCTGTCACCGAGGCTCTGCTGATGAAAAAGCACCGCCGCCTTGCCGCCTCGCTGGCGCAAGCCGTCCCAGATGCGCCCGCCGTTGATCAACCCGGCGGATTGATTCCAGAAATCCACCTTACGGGTCCGGCGGTCATAACGTCCATTGCAGACGACATTATGCTGCAGCGGCAATGCACCTGTTCGGAAGGTCGCCTGAGCAGTGCAGGTCACGGCTGGAAAAACTGCAGTCAGAGGCGCAAAAGTCAAGCCAGTAAGACTGGCAAATTGCGGGTATTTTGCCAATACCTCATAACCCAAGCCAGCACATTCTATACTTAAAAGACGTTTGCCCATCTGAAACACCCTCAAGATTGGGAAAAATATTTGTTGAGCAGTATCCCTAACGGCCAAAACAGCAGCAGTATAATCATAGTGGCCACTGCCCAAGAACCATCAAAAAGCACAATCCAGGCCGCCTGCCAAGGCAGCATTGCGCGCAGAAACGTCCCGATCAATGCCCGCATCCGCTCGGGCCGGACGGAGCGATTGTAAACCGAGAAACCGGCATAGCCCACCGACAGGAAAGTCAGCCCGAAACAAAACATCGAGAGCAAAAATGAGGCCGGTGTAATGGATAGCCGATAATATAACAGCATTGGCAAGCTCAGTAACCAAGCCAAGACAAAGCAATACAGTGGATAAAAAATCCTCGCATTGGGTATTTGTTTACGATTTTCTCCCTCGGCGAACCAAGTCACACAGGCGATATACGCCGTGGTGCCAATAAATATCGGCATTGTCGCGACCTGCCAGCCTAGACAAATCGCTCCCATTAATACGCTCATCCCACGACACAAGCCCATACCTATCGCCCCGCCCCATAAACGCTTCTTGAGAAAAACATTGTAGGACCAAATCAGCGCTACTAAAACCAAAGTCCCAATAAAGACCTGCCGACCTACGCTGACGGCCAAAAGCAGCCCCAGTACCAAACAAAGCAAAAAAGCCAAGGCCGCGCTATTAGTGGAAATGCGCTTGCTGGGCAGCGGCCTCTTCGGGCGATGATAACGATCCTCAGACAAATCCACCCAGTCATTTTGCACCAGCCCCATAGCATATAACAACAACACCGCCAAGACGACTCTGGCTAATGCCCAAAAATTCACCTCCTGCCCGCTGGCCAAAACCGCCATACTCGCGCCCGCCAAAACATCACCCGGCACGGTCAACAAATTCGGCAAGCGAAACAACTCTAGCCAAGCCACTAGACGCCCCCAGCCATCGGTCTTTTTTCTTCTTGCAAATAAACCCGTCTGAGCTTCCATTGCATAATCCCTTTAAACTTCTCTTCTCGTTTTTCCCAAATCTTAACGGATGCCATCACTAAGCATTATTATCTCGAAACAACTCTGCTATGACTTGATAATCAACAGCGGAATGACTTTCCACTGTTTCAATTCGCAGTAAGCGAAATGACTCACTCGTTAGTTGAGATAACGTCTGCAAGAAGTCATTGTCGCGTTGAAAACTCTCTTTTTCTTCGCCCTTAAACAAATAAACTACCCGGTACGCATTTTCTCTCGCCCCCTGCAAAGGCCGCAAAGAGGGTATCAAAGACGCGCTTTGTACAGGCTGAGAAACCTGACGCCGACGTGTCTGGCGAGGTACTTTTTGTCGAGACGGCAAAGACGGCGGCGGCGGGAAAGAAACCCCCGCACCGTTTAATAGATTGCGCACCGACTCCTCAAGTAGCCAGACCTTCCGGAATTGCTCCTCACGCAGGTACAACAAATCGATGATTTTGATTTCCTGAGAAATATCCATAATTCAACCTTGGCGCAGTAAATACTGCCACAAAGGACGACTGGCGGCCAAAAAACCGCAACAGAGTTATTCCCCGGAAGTGCTATTGCTGGGATTGCTGGCGCC
>CAZUCG010000523.1:0-2432 GCA_964619145.1 uncultured Lentisphaeraceae bacterium
TGGGCAAATGTGCTAAACACGGCTTGTTTAATCGAGAACGGCAAACCTATTATTCGGAAAAAAATTTACGGATCATAGAAAACAGCGGCGCCCAAATTCATCTTCGGGGACTGAACAATTTAAGTTCCGAGACTGGACCTTTTGTCTTGGTCGGCAATCACATGAGCTCAATTGAGGTCGCGATTTTAAACGCAATTATCTCCCCTAGATTTGAATTTACCTACGTAATCAAACGCAGTCTTTTCAAGGTGCCGTTTCTTGGTTGGGCTATGACTGCCATCAATGCCATTGGAGTCAATCGGATAAATGCGCGCGACGATTTCAAGGTGATTATTGAAGAGGGGAAAAAACGCTTGCAGGACGGCTGCTCCGTCTTGATTTTTCCGGAATCAACCCGACACAATGAATTTCAAGCCGAACGTTTTAACAGTATCGGCACCAAGCTGGCCAAAAGCGCCGGAGTCAAAATTATTCCCTTTGCCCTGAAAACCGATTTTATCACACCTGGTTTAATGAGCAGTGAATTCGGGCCATTGCACCCAAAAAACCAGGTCTATTTTGAATTTGGTCCGCCGATAGCAATTTCAGGTAGCGGCAAAGAAGAACATCGTATAATTATAGATTTCATCAAGGCAAAAACTTCTGAGTGGAAAAAAACATCGCCTCTGCCTTAATCCTGAATCCGTGAAGTCTCAATTTATCCGATTATCCCTGGCGCTTGGCTGACTGGGCCTACCGACGAAGAGGCTGTAACGACGTCCTCGTCGTCGTCTTGTATGCCCGTCCTAGGCGAGAACTACTGACGACGAGGCTATAACGACGACGTCCTCGTCGTCGTCTTGTGTGCCCGTCCTAGGCGAGATCCATTGCATCAAAGGCATCGATGGTAGCGCCGCCTTCCATAACCAGCATCGCGCTTAGCTCTCGCTCCAGGAGCCAGTTCAGCAGGAAGTGCTCGGCCTCATGGTTGGCGGTGTCCTTCAGGTTTCAAGTGCGGGTAAGCTGTGGCGCTCTTTCAGGTTAACTCACAAGATTTATGTTATAGTCCAGGAATGAGGCAAGGACTTCACCTTCCCGGATGTGTGAGTCATAGTACTGTGAAGGTCAAGGTGTTGGACATTCCGGAGATGAAGTCCGTTACACTCACCCGCCAGGCCCCCGGCTTGTCATTCAAGGCCATTCGAAAAGCAAAAGTTGCCTGACCGTCCTGCCCGTAAATGACATCGGAATATAGCTCTGACCTGGCACCATCGGGATCAAGAACTTCAATCCGGAAAGAATGCCCGCAAGATCCTGCGTCAACCTTGTTTACGCTGACAGTGAAACGCAGCAAATCGCCACCCTTGCATGATTCCGGTCCAGTGATGTCGACGCTAGTGACCTCGTAGGGCATAAGAGCAAAGAACGCTGCCTCGGCGTTGGCAAGCGTTGCACTGAAACGACTGCTATTGCCCAGAAATTTTTTCTGGCGCATCTCGTATATAAAAGCTGGTGCCGCGAGGCTGATATCTAGGGTCGCAGCGGTACCAGGAGCCGTGGCTTCGCGAACGAGACCGACGAAACGAGCGTTACTGTTACCTGCGGGCTGTTGATAGACAAAACTGCGGACGTAGGGAAAGTCACCGCCCTGGAATTCAACTCCGGGCGAACTGCGAAATGGCGCAAAAAGTTTCTCCAGGAGCCGCCGGTATGCCAGTGCACCGGCATTTTTTCCAGATTGGGCGCGCATATTGGTGTATTGTGGCCAGTGCATATTGAGATAGAGGGCCTGGCCTTTGCCAACCGCGTTGAGGAACAGCGCTTTGCCCGCAAGCTGGGGATTGGGCCCAGATAGCGCGCCGACGGTTCCCAAAATGCGCGTCTCGCCGATATTCAACTCGGTATTTTCCGCCACGCCATAGTCAGGTAGTGTAAGGGCAAAGACGTCATCCAGAAGTCCTGGGGTTAGCAGGTTGCAATGTTTGTTCATAATGGCCGTGTAGCGATCTGCCACCACCAGACCGCCACTGCGCGCGAATTGCTTGATGCCCTCGGCTTCCGCCCCCGTCATGGCGGAAGACTGCGGCAGAATCAGAATTCGAGCGGGATTGTTTAACAGTTCACCAGATTCGATTTCCTCATACGACACAAAACGGTAGTGCATATTCATATCGTCCAGAAGCTGGCACCATAGCTCACGAGCAGCTGTAAAATCGGCATAGCGGTCTTCAATCACGGCGGCGTGGATGGAATGGTGCGAGTAATGAATCAGCACTTCCGGCGTATCGTAGAGGTGTTTCAACAATAGTGCGCCGCCTGAGCGGAGGTCCTGCGTGTACTCGCCAAGTTCTCGCACTTGCCGCGGCAGGGTATAATCTGGCATAAGAAGATTGTTGGAAGAGTAGTAGGAAATGCCATAATTTTTAAAGCGGAAGGCGTCAAACCAGACCCGA
>CAZUCG010000524.1:0-2427 GCA_964619145.1 uncultured Lentisphaeraceae bacterium
TTCGATGGCGACGCCGACCGAGCTGGATTCGTCGATGGACAGGGGCAGGAAATCCTGCCGGCTCAGGTATTTGCTTTGGTGGCAATGCGCAAACTGGCGTCCAGCAAAGTACGGCGGCCGGTGCTGATGCGCAACCTCTGTTGCAGCCATTTACTGCAGGATTTGTTTGCCGGTCCGCAGAGCGAGGTGGAATTACTGGACACGCCTGTCGGACACGGTCAAATCAAACGCCTGATGCGGCACGAGGCTTACGCCGAACGGGTACTCTTTGCCGGCGAACACTCCGGGCATTATTTTTATCCGGAATTCTACTCTGTCGATAGCGGTTTTCTGACTACGCTTTATTTGCTGGCCGAAGCCCGGCAGTTGAAAGCCGCGAACACGACGCTGGCAGAACGGTTGCAGGAATGGCGGCAACGATACGCCTGGAGCGGCGAAAAGAATTTCATCCTGGCAAAGCCCGAGGATGTCTTTTCAGTCTTGCAAGCTACTTGGCAAGCCGTGCAAAAAATATTGCCTGGTTGCATTCGTCAGGAGATTCGTCTCGACCCGCAATTAGGGCTGCCGAGGGTGTTCGTGGCCGATTCCGAGCACTACCAACCCGAACAGCTGTATTGCCCAGATTTGAAGGTTTTCAGCGAAGAGAGCGCTGTCGGTGGCTGCTGGTTGGTCGTGCGCCCCTCTGGCAACGAGGGGAAATTGCGGCTCAATGTCGAGACCTGGGGCGAGCTTCGAGGCCAATGCGGCCAGCTAACAAAACAATTCAGCGCATTGCTGCAAAGTCTGCAGGCCCGGGCTGTTGCCAATTAATTGCCCACCCTCGCCGGATTAAGAGTGAACTCTGAAAATACGGTCGTCGGCGAGTGATTGCATTTGTATAGCTAGGAAATATCTTTATATTAACCCCATTGCGAAGATTTTTCGACTAGGCCCTGATATGCTCAAGACGATATTATTACATGTCTGTTGTGCGCCGTGCGCGGTGGGTTGCCTGGAGACGCTGCAAGCGCTCTCTTACCGGGTGATTTTGTTTTTTGCTAATAGCAACATCGCGCCGCAGGAAGAATTCTCGCGTCGTTTGACGGCTGTGCGTTCCCTGGCGGAAATCTACCAGCTGGATTTGCAGGTCGAGCCGTACGACCACTTAGCTTGGCTGGAGCATATCGCCGGTTATGAGGACGAGCCAGAACGAGGGGCCCGCTGCCCGCGCTGTTTCGCTTTTTCGCTGGCACAGGCAGCGGCCAAGTGCCAAGAGTTAGGTTGTGACGAATTTGCCACTAGCCTGACCGTCAGTCCTCATAAGGACTCGCGACTGTTGTTGCAGATCGGTGGCACTTTTGAGCATTTCGCGCCCTATAATTTCAAGAAACAAGACGGCTTCCTGCGCAGCCGAGCGCTGACCAAGGAGCACGGATTTTACCGGCAGAATTACTGCGGCTGCGAATTCAGCCGCAGGCCCTAACCACAGGCTATATGAAGAAATCAGAATTATGCGCCTTGCTGAGCAAACTAAAAATACATCCCAGCCGGAAACTCGGGCAGAATTTCCTCATCGATACGAATTTACTGGAGGCTATGCTCCGCGATGCAGGGCCGCAGGCCGGTGAGGAGATTTTGGAAGTCGGTCCCGGCACTGGTATTTTGACTGATCGGTTATTATCGGCGGGAGCAATAGTCACTGCTGTGGAGCTTGACCACCGTCTGGCCGCTTACCTGCAGGAAAAATACCAGGCCGACAGCAATTTTCATTTCTTGCAGGGCGATGCCTGCAAGATGGACTATGCGGCCATTTTTGCTGACCGGCCATATCGCTGCCTGGCGAATTTGCCCTACTCCTGTGGGTCGGTTTTTTTAGCGGAAATCAGCACTGTGGCCAATCCCCCGCGGGAGATGTTCGTGTTGCTGCAAAAGGAAATGGGCGACCGGCTGGTAGCCAAACCGGGCAGCAAAGCGTATGGGCTACTGAGCGTGCGCTTAGCTTGGCGGTATCAGATTACAGCCCTGCGGGTCATACCCCCAGAGGTGTTTTTCCCGTCGCCGGAAGTCTGCTCTGCTTATCTTAAATTGACCTTGCGGGCTACTCAGCCGACACGAGAATTATGCGCGCAGGCGTCCAAATTGGCGGCTTGTGCATTTTCGCAACGCCGCAAAAAAGCGGCGAAGCTCCTGCAGAATCTATTTGCTCAGCAGGACCTCACAGCGGCTTTTGCTAGCCTCGGTTTAGCGCTCGATGCTCGGGCTGAAGAATGGCCTCCGGAAGTATTCCTGCGCTTGGCTGCGCTCTTGCACTCCAGACCGGAATCTACTATCAGGAAAAAAGATGTTTGAGACTCTGACTTATGCCTTTGTGCAAAGTGATATGATGGGGAAAAGTATTGTGGTCTTGCTGTTAAGCGCCAGTGTATATGTCTGGTGCCTGATGATCAG
>CAZUCG010000525.1:0-2425 GCA_964619145.1 uncultured Lentisphaeraceae bacterium
AAGATTAGTGCGAGAGGAAACGAGGATTCGCAGCAGGGCAGAGATTGGTGCGAGAGGGAACGAGGATTCACCGTAGGGCAAAGATTAGTGCGAGAGGAAACGAGGATTCGCAGCAGGGCAGAGATTGGTGCGAGAAGGAACGAGGGTCCGCCGTACGCCAGATATTGATGCGAGAGAGAGGAAGAGAATTCGTGGAGGGCAGAGATTGGTGCGTGTGGAGGAGAGAATTCGCCGTGGGGCAGAGATTGGTGCGTGTGGAGGAGAGAATTCGCCGTACTGCAGATATTGGCGAGAGAGGGAGGAAAGCGAAATTTGAATTATTTGTCGCGTGCAAGAGTATAGAGAAGCGAGATAGAGATAAAGGAAGAAATTTCGCGGGCGTTGGAGAAATGGGGCAATTGAAGTTTTGACGGGGGGAGAGTATTTCTTCACCCCGGTTTGTTTTTTAGCCAGTTTTCGTCAGTACGATGGCTGTACGGGCAGGCAAATACAGACTGATTTGCTTTTCAAGTGCGCCATTGACAGAGACTGGTCGCGTAACGTATATTTGCTCCGGGTACAATCGTCCTAGTCCGGCGAACTCAACCGCATCAGTATCGAGTTTAAGCTGATACGTCCCTCGGGGTACTTCGAAAGCGTAATCGGTATATGATTTCAGGGGATGGAAATTAAAGGCGAAGATAAATCCTGCCCGTTCAAAGATGAGCACTTTATCGAGGTCATCGCATTTCACCAACTGCGGGCAGGAAGCGAAGAAATCTTGCTGGCTGCTACAGAGAGTCAGCATACTTTGTTCAAAATTCCGCAAGCTGTGGTATTTCAAGCGTTGGTCATCGACGAGGTTCCAGCGTCGGCAAGCGTGTTGATATGACCAATTATTGCCTTCACGCGGGAAATCGATCCATTCCGGATGGCCAAATTCGTTGCCCATAAAGGTCATATATCCGTGTCCGGCGCAGGCCATTGTCGCGAGTCTGGCCATTTTATGCAAAGCGATTCCGCGCAGCACAATTGGGTCATCGCAGTCATTGCCCATATTGTCATAGATACGCCCGCCGAGGCATTTGAACAAAAAAGTCTGTCCGCCGACCATTGCTTGGTCGTGGCATTCGACGTAACTAATGCTCCGTTCATCGCGGCGGCGGTTATTTAATTCGTGCCACAATGTAGCGATAGGCCATTTTTCATCGGGCAGGTCCAGAAGTATAAACCAATAATCTGTAACTCCCATAGCCAAGCGGTGGGTAAAGCCGCAGCCGCCCTCTTCCAGTTGTGCTCCTACTCCTGGCATTCCGCTGACTTCTTCAGCGATCGTATAAGCGCCCGGTCGGCATTTCTGTACCAATTCATTTGCCAGGCTAAGATAATTCCAGGCATCCCAGTCGATATTAAGGCCAAAGTAGTCTTGATATGAGGTAAAGACTTTTCCCAATCCGTGGTCGACATAGAGCATACTTGTCACTCCATCGAAGCGAAAGCCATCAAGATGATATTCTTCCAGCCAGAAGCGACAGTTTGACAACAAGAAGCGAGCGACTTCCATCTTGCCGTATTGAAAGCAGTATGAGCCCCAAGCCTGGTGCTCGCCACGTTGCCCCGGATGGAAATATTGCGTACGGTCTCCGCAGATATTCGCTAAACCCTCCAATTCATTACGTACGGCGTGGGAATGCACCAAGTCCATAACAACTCGCAAGCCCAAGCCGTGGGCGGCATCCACCAGTTCTTTGAATTCTTCTGGTGTCCCGAACAAATCACACGGGGCGTAGAAATTAGCGACCTGGTATCCGAACGAGGCATAATACGGGTGCTGCGCGATTGCCATCAGCTGCAGGCAAGTGTAGCCCGTTTCGACGATCCGGGGCAAGACTTTTTCCTTAAATTCCCGGAATGTGCCGATGCGTTCCTCCTGCTCGGCCATACCGATATGAGCTTCGTAAATCAGCAATGGCGCATTATTGCTGGGAGCTTCATACTGCCAGAGATACGGTTCTGGGTTCCAGACTTGAGCATTAAAGACCAACCCACCCACGGCATTACCGGCCCGAACAGTTCTCTTGGCGCAGCTTGGCAACCGCCAGCCTTCGCCGCCTGGCCAGCAGACTTTCAGCTGGTACTGCTGGCCGTGTTGAAAAGCGTCAGCGGGGAAATATCCGCTCCAACAGCCATCATCGCTGGGATGCAATTCATAGTGTTCATTCCAATGCCAAGCAGAGAATTCGCCGATCAAAGCAGCGCTGGTAGCCTGTGGCAGCCATTCCCGAAAGCACCAGTCCCCACCCGCCATTTTATGCAAGCCAAAATATTCGTGCCAATCAGCGAAATGTTGCAATTCTTTATTCTCAAGCCAAGAACTGCGCAAGTCTGAGCAATATTGGTTGCGTTTTTCAATTTCGGGGCGAAAGCTTGTCGCCAGATAGTTATC
>CAZUCG010000526.1:0-2421 GCA_964619145.1 uncultured Lentisphaeraceae bacterium
CATCCGCAACAGCACCGACAACTATAATTTCGCCAAGCATCGTTTTTTCCTCAAAGAATATAAAAGTGTCGAAAACAATGAAATATAATATCCAATCCTCAAAAGTCGAACTATAGTGAACAGATTACCGGGTCGTTTTTCTTTTCGTCGGGTAAATCGTTCAGCCCGCCTGCTGAGATTTGCGGTCGAATTCATTTGCGTTCAGAACGTCGGCTCAGTGAGTCTCTCTGCTGACGTCAGCAGACCTATCCTGGAGATTTCGTTATGTCCAAACCTCAATCCGTCTCTAACTGGGGCAATCTGGCGAATTTTATTGCCGCTTCGCCGACGCCATTCCACGCTCAGGAAACTGTAACCCGGGCTTTACGGGAAGCTGATTTCCAAGAGTTATCGGAGCGCGCTGCCTGGCATCTCGTTCCCGGCCTGACTGGTTTTGTGCAACGCAATCAATCCGCGGTCATCGCTTTTCGCATTGGTCAGTCCCGTACTCCTGGCAAGGGCGGCTTTAATCTGATTGCTGCACATACTGATAGCCCTTGCCTGAAGCTGAAATTGCGCGGCAGCCAACGCCAGGCCGGGACTTTGCGCATCCCCATCGAAGTCTATGGCGGGGGCATCGACAGCACCTGGCTGGACCGGCCATTAGGCATCGCCGGCCGAATTTGGGATTTCCGACAACGCGACGCCCAACCGCGTCTGGTGGCCAGTCAGCAAGCATTGGCCGTCATACCCAATCTGGCCATTCATTTCAATCATAGCATCAATGACGGTTTCGCCTATAACCGGCAACAGCATCTCGCGGCTTTATGCGGCGACTGCGAACTCGCCGATATACTGGCGACATTGCTCGGCGAAAAACCTCCAACAGACCTCAGTCAGTTAACTGAAGAGCTATACTTGTATCTGACCGAGCCAGCCCAAATCATCGCTCAGCGCGAGGACTTAATCTCTGCGCCTAGGTTAGACAACCTGGCCAGCTGTCAAGCCGCCTTGTCTGCTATGCTTGCGGCACCGTCCACCGAGGCCACCCAGGTAATGTTTCTCGCCGATAATGAGGAAGTCGGTAACGTCTCCGCTCAAGGTGCCGATTCGGCGTTCCTGCGCGACATCCTGTGGCGTCTGACGCCTGGTTTGCCTCAGAGCGAAGAGAACCTCCTGCGGCATTTATCTGCCTCCTGGCTGCTGTCTGCTGATGCCGCTCACGCCTTGCATCCCAGCTATCCCGAGGCACACGACCCGTCTTATAGCCCACAGATCAACGCCGGCATTGTCCTGAAAAGCCACGCCTCGTTGCGCTATGCCAGCAACGCCATCAGTCAAGGACGGTTGTTAAAACTCTGCCAACAAGCCGACATACCAGTGCAATTTTTCGCCAGCCGGTCTGACAAAGGCTGCGGTTCGACCGTCGGTCCGACCTGCTCCGCCCGGTTGGGCATCCCTGCCGTCGATTTGGGCATCCCTGTCTGGGCAATGCACAGCTGCCGCGAGACTGCCGGCTGCCGCGATCAGGACTACCTGGAAGCCGCATTTACCGCCTTCTGGAGCACCAACAGCGAAAATTAGCGCTGTTACCACCAGCTCATTCTTCTAGCGCTGCCGCCTTTTTTAGCGCGGTGCTTGATAGACCTTGAATTCGCCGGGCACGCCACCCACGTCGACAAAGCCGGCTGCCCGCGCCAGGGCCTCGCGTTCTGGTATGGCAACACTGACAAAGAGCAATGGCCGGCGCTGAAATTGGGCGGTAAATTCTTCTGCGGTCCTGCGTAACAGTTCGGCTCCTCCTCTACCCATAGCTTTAGGGTGCAGGGTAAAATCCAGGCAACACTGACCGAATTCTTGCAAGGCGAAGGCATAGCCGGCGATATCTCCCCGGGCAGTTTGCAAAACCTTCAGGATGCCATTGCCTGAGAGGACTTCCTGAAAGGCAATGCGGTAATCGCTGATCCGAGCTGCTGGCCCGACTCGACGATTGCCTGGCTGTCGGTACATCTCCGGCAAATAGAACAGGAATTTATCGCATTCGAACTGGTCAGCCAGCACACCTGTACGCACTGACAGCGCCCCCAAAGTGCCATAAGCGGCCTCGGCTTCTTGGGAGAAGTCGGTTTTGCTCAAGCACAGCGGTCCGGTTTCGCCCGCAAAAATCAGCTTAAAGCCCTGTTGGCAATAGCTATTCACGGCGTATTTACTGCCGCTGCTGCAGCAGAGCATCTGAGCCGGCGAGCTCTGAAAATCACGCACGCAGTACTTCAGCAGCGCGCTCATCAAGCCGCGGCGGCGGAATTCCGGCTCGGTAAAGACATTGCCAAAGTTCCCGTGTCCGGTGCGGGTACTGTAGGCAAACCAGACTCGGGCGGCAAATATCCCTTCGACTTCAGCCAGATACAGGTGGTCGATAACCCCAGGCGCTGAATGGCCAGC
>CAZUCG010000527.1:0-2414 GCA_964619145.1 uncultured Lentisphaeraceae bacterium
TCGCCCATTTGTCCAGTGTCCGTGCGGGCAAAGGATGGCCGGGGCTTGGGATTGTAAGCTGCCGGGCAAATAGAGATTACCGGTGAGCTTCAAGCCGGGCAGAGTCTCCAGCGCGACTTTGGCGATGATGCTCCCCTCATAAGGCTGCTGGTCCCAGAATTTCGGCGCTAAAACCGGGACCGGAATTTCCGGCGACAGCCCGGCTGCCATTTTGACTTGGGCAACGGTGAATGCCTTGCGCTGTTCCCATTCTTGCAATGTCGCGGGCGCTATCGCGCTGCAGGCGTATTCATTGTGCCGGACATTGAGCAGCCGCTGGTCGGTAAAAAGTGGCGACTTCGGCAGGATTGGGGGAACGCTTACGGGGTTGTTCATAATGGCTATTGCTCCTTAGAAAAATCATTGTTGGAGGTTGCAGCAACCTGAGCATTGACTTTGCCCGCCAGACTGCGCAGTGGGACATTGTCTGGCATACGAGCAATCACCCTTACTGGCGACGCCAGCACTGAACGACGATAGTAATTTCTTGACTGTCGAAGAATCACACTGCGGACAATTGGGCGCGTGCTCGTTCAGGCGTTTGTGCAAATGGCTGAATTTATGTTCACAGGCTTGACAACTGTATTCATAGATGGGCATAACCATTCTCCTCGTTTAGGCAATAAGTAGAACAGACAGAATAATATATACTCTGCCGCGGGAAAACAAATCCCAGACGTGATATTTTTCTGCTCATTCCGCCTTGGTTGACCTCCGGGGCAGAATGCTCTATATTCAATTAAGCTTGGGTGATTGGCGTGACATCCAGAAAATAGACTTGCCTGGTGCCAGTATGGAATGAGTCGATGCAGACAGTCCGATTGTCGCGTGACCAATTGGGATGCAGGTCACAACGGGTGGGCCCAGGGATGTCAACGCTAGAGTAAAAACAACCGATTTCATAAGCTTGTTCTTTGGCCAAGTTATACAGGAACAGCTTGCGAAATGGTACTTCAGCTGATGGATAACAGTCCGTGAGCAGCCATTTCCCGTCGGATGAATATGAACAGTGACCATCACCAGGAAAAATATCTTTGCCGATGACAGTGATGTCTTGGGTCTTGTCAGTAAAAAGATGGTACTGACAACCGGTGGCAAAACGGTTGCTGAAGTTGATGATTTTGTCGTTTGCTACCCAAGTGTAATGTGAACTCATATCTTCCAGATTCAGCGGATAGATGTCGCTGCCGTCGATATTGGCGGTGAACATCTGGGTGAGGTGCCATTTGGCGCCGTCGCGCCAAGTGCGCCAACGCTGAAAGAAGGCAAAGCGCTGGCTGTCCGGGCTGAACAGCAGATGGTTGAACCAAGCCGGGGTGTCTTGCATACCATACTCGCCGTCACGGAAGAACAGCTTCTTGATCTGCTCAATCGACACCACTAGCTTGGCTGAGTCGCGCTTCAAATCGATCAGCCAGATGCCATCGTCAGCGGGGGTATTCACCGCGCTGTTGGGATCATTGCCGCCGGGGTAGCCGTAGCCTGGCCGTTCCCGATCCAAACGGGAAAAATTCACGCTCAGAGCCCATTTGCCATCTGGGCTCAAGCAGTAGATGGGCTTGCAAATGGTCTCGCTTTGCCCGCTCTTGAGGTCTAGAATCCGGGCGACGAAGTGGTCTCCTTCACGGTCATTGTAGATGACGCGATCTTCAGGATAATCAGCCAACCATTGCAGCATATTGCCCTGCTGCCAGCACCAAGCGTCACTCTCGGCAATCTTTTTGCTGGTGAAGTTATTTTTCAAGTCTATCAGGAGGATGCCGACTTTTTCGCCGGGCAGTGGCTGCCGGCCGGCAAAATCCGTCTCCAGTGCTAGCAGATATCGCCCCGACTGATTCCAGGGATATTTATCAAAATAGCCGAAGAAGTGGTGTTTTGGCCCCTGGGTGACAGGGATAACCGGCAAATGCTTGATGATAATTTTTGCCATAATCCATCCTGGTTGTCTTTTGTACAGCTTAGGCTGTGTACGGTTAAAAATCCGCAGACTGCGGTGTTCTTGGGAAGGGTATAACGTCCCGGATATTACTCATACCAGTACAGAATCTCACCATCCGCTCAAAGCCCAGGCCAAAGCCGGCATGCGGTACGCTGCCAAAACGCCTGAGGTCGCAATACCACCAATAGTCCTCCGGCGCCATACCAGCTTCGCGGATACGTTGTTCCAAGACCTCGAGACGCTCTTCACGTTGACTGCCGCCAATAATTTCGCCGACATTGGGGAGTAGTACATCCATCGCTGCGACTGTCTTGTCATCGTCGTTCAGACGCATATAAAAACCCTTAATCTCCTTGGGGTAATCCATCACGATAACCGGGCCATTAAAGAGCTTCTCTGCCAAAAAACGCTCGTGTTCTGATTGCAGATCTGCCCC
>CAZUCG010000528.1:0-2407 GCA_964619145.1 uncultured Lentisphaeraceae bacterium
ATGGCTGTGTCAGAATTCCCAGCTGTTTTTTAGCTTAAGTTAGCGCCCATAGGCGAGGACGCCGTCGGTACGTCCAGTCAGCCGTCGGTACGTCCAAGGAATTTTCGGCAGAGTTCAGCGAAGTTATTATCCCAAGTAAGGTTAATTTTTTGGAATTGAGGATTCGAGAGATAGAATTCTATGCATTGTTGGATGCCTTGGCGAAACGATGTCGTGCAGTGGAATTCCGGGACGACAGAGCGGACCTTGCTGCTATCCAGACAGGCGTGGCGAGTGGTGTGAGTGATTTTTTGGGCCGGGCCATAGCCCAGAGCAAAGCAGAGTTCGGCGTGTGGTATCAGGCAAAATTCAGGCCTTACGCCGAGGATTTCGGCTTCGATTTCGGCTACTCGTCGCCAGGTGATGTATTCGTCTGAAGTGATATGAAAGTCTTCATTTAGGGCCCCTGAGTTCCCCCAGAGTCCGAGCAAGGCTTTGGCAAAATCGCTGGTGTGAGTGATGGTGCACAACTGTCGGCCGTCGTCTTGCAGGACGATCGGCTTGTGTTGCAAGAGGCGGTTGGCGATAGTCCAGCTTTCCCAATGGTTGATAGTCCAAGGGTTAAAGAAGCGGATATTATTATAAGTATATGCCGGTCTGACAATGGTGTACTTCAGGCCGGAGCGCTGAAATTCTTCTGCCAGTCGTCGTTCGCAAATGACCTTATTCAGTCCGTAGTCCCAATCGAGGCAGCCGGTGCCCATATCGCATTCGCGGATCAGGCGGAACTCGTTATTGGGCTCGTGGGCGTAAGCCGCCACTGAGGAGATGAAGATGTACTGTCCGCAGCGCTCACGAAAAAGGGCGAGTTTTTGTTCCAGTCCCTCAAGGTTATATGAGATAAAGTCGCACACGACATCGAAGTTCAAGCCCGCGAGTTTATTGTTGACGTCGTCGGAGTCATTGATGTCGGCCTGGATGGTCTTGATGCTCTTGGGCAGAAAGCTGGGATTATGGCCGCGGTTCAAGACATATAGGTCTATTTTGGGGTTTTGCGCGGCCAGCAGGGCGCAGTCGCTGCTAATGATGCCAGTGCCGCCAATCAGCAATACTTTGAGCATTTTAATTCTCCCATTCAATAGTTTCAAGTTTGCCACTGGCAGCGGATCGGTTAATAGCGTCGGTGATGACTGCTGTCTTGACCGCACTTTCGATGCTGCAGAGCGGTTGGGTGCGAGTCTGAATGGCCTGGATAAAAGCATTCACCAGCGGCAGATGCCAGTTTGGCCGTTGCCCGGGCGCAGTACCGGAAAATGAATCTGTAATTTCTGTACTTCCCGCGCTGGTAACTTTGTAAATAGTCGAATTGAAATGCGGCGGGCATTCTGGCCAATAGATTCGTCCGTGAGTGCCATAGAACTGATAGGAATGCCGCAGTTTTGCCAGCGAAGAATTATTGATGATGATGGAGAACTGCTGGCCGCCTGGGAAGCAGAGGATGATATTTTCCAAGTCATCGATGTCATAATCCTGACGCTTCAGGGGATTGAATGAACTCATCCGGGCGAAGACACTTTCCGGCATTCCGAAGAGTATTTGACTGAGGTTGATAAGGTAGAAGCCGTAACCGTGTACTGGTGAGGCGCCTTCTGACTTCCAGGAAGGCTTTCCGTCAGGGTTATAATAATTCTCCTCATCGTGGGCCCAGCCACCAGTCAGTTTGCCAATCTCACCAGCGGCGATAATGCGCTGGGTAGTTATGAATTGCTGGCTATACAAGCGGTAATTAGAGCAACAACTGATACAGTCACTGGCTCTGACGGCAGGCAGTAGTGCCAAGCATTCACTGCCATTGATACCCAGGGGTTTTTCACACAGGAAGTGTTTGTTCGCCTGTAGTGCTTGATGACACTGCGCGACGTGAAAGCGATGCGGTGTGGCGATATAAACAGCGTCAGCAGCGCTTTCAGAGAGCGCTTGTTGGTAATCAAAAAATACTTTCGGGGCGCCAGTCTTGGCGGCTAAGGCTTGGGCGCGTTCTGGTACCACATCGCAAACAGCCAGCAATTGTGAGCAATCGGCTGAGCATAAGGCGTCTGCCACACGTGAGTTGGCGATGTCTCCAGCTCCGACGAGAAGCCATTTAATCAGGGCCATATCCTCCTCCAGAAGTGATAGATGCTGGAAAAGCAGTTAAATGCTCTTTTCGAGCACGAAATCAAGATTGTCGAATTAGCGTTTTGTCGGCAAACGTGCTTAGCGGAGTTGTTTTCATTTCTTGATGAGTTATACTTATACGGATTCTAAGGAATTCCGCTTGCCGATATCGTTTGGGCAGGTGAGAACAGCAACTCCTCGCCTGCAATTCAGCCGCGAGTAATGCGTTCTTGCATTTCTGTCGATACTGGCCTGTCGCCAGGCCAGTATC
>CAZUCG010000529.1:0-2379 GCA_964619145.1 uncultured Lentisphaeraceae bacterium
GAGCCGGGCTGCCTATTGCTGGATGAGCCGCTGGCTAATCTGGATGCCAAATTGCGCCGCGATATGCGAATGGAAATCCGCCGACTCTGCAAAGCCAGCGGCCTGACTGGCATCTATGTCACTCACGACCGACAAGAAGCACTCAGTATGGCCGACCGAATCGCTATTATGAAGGACGGCAAAATTTGCCAGGTGGGCACACCGACAGAAATTTATCGCCATCCGGAGAGTCGCTTCGTCGCCAATTTTATTGGCGAGAGTAATTTCTTGGCTGGCGTTTGCCAAGAAGTCGCTTCTGAGGAAGCCGTAATTGACACAGCTTGGGGAAAACTCTCTGCTAAAAAATTCCCCTCTGGTTTGCAGCCGGGTTGCAACGTCTGGCTTTCAATTCGGCCAGAAGCGCTGCGTCCGGGCCAGGACTCACCCAATCGCCTAAGTGTGACCTTGCAACATATTGATTATCTTGGAGAAATAGCTAACCTTATTTGCCAAACTTCCGACGGCACAACTATCAATTTCTTTGAGCTGAATCCACGCGGCGGTTGGCAGGAAGGCCGCAAGATTGACTTAGAGGTAGATTCCGAAGAAGTCGTCGTAGTCTTGGACTAACTGCACGCTAAGCCCCCCTGCCTGCCAGGGAGAGCTTAGGTCCAATATCGGCTACTCTATTATTGGCCTCTGCGTTTCGCTGCTGGAGAGCTCAGATGCAAGCTCGCCCCCCTAACGGGACCTTGCCAGAAGGGGCTTCTTCCCCACTGGGTCCCCAGGCACTACAGCCAGGCAACTCTAAAACAGCGGCTGAAAGGTTAAGAATATGCGTGGTCCCTGTCTTGTCAATTAAAGCTTCACTGAGCCGTGCCTCGTCATTGAGAATGATAATCTGTTCGCTTTCAGCTTGAACAGCGACATAACTCACTGCCGAATAGTGATATTGTACTTGCCAATGACCTGTTTTGAAAGTGTCGAGGTGCTCTCGATAAAAATGCAGCCAGTGACCGATTATGCGGCGTTCGTGCTCTGCGAGTTTCGTCATTTCCATAGACAGCATCGGCACTCCAGCCAACGCGGCAATCAAATGACGGGCGATATTTTCTGGACTTTCTTGTGGATGCCAATAAACCGGATCAGCGTGCACAGGCACGCCATCTCCCAAGCCGATACGAATTTGCGCTAGGCGCTGGAAGTTATCCAGGAAGTCAAAGGGGACATCCCCAGCCCGGAATTGCGTCGC
Organism: uncultured Lentisphaeraceae bacterium; assembly: GCA_964619145.1. Classification (GTDB taxonomy): domain Bacteria; phylum Verrucomicrobiota; class Lentisphaeria; order Oligosphaerales; family Oligosphaeraceae; genus JAAZIZ01. Next base: position 1,232 of record CAZUCG010000529.1, read on the forward strand.
GTAGGGCAGCATCGTCGGGGTCGCATAAGCCTGCCGGAATTCCAACAAGGCGTCTTTTTTGATCTTGCGTATTTCGCTGCTTAAACTCTCAATAAAGGCGAAGGTATCACGTCCACGCGGCTGATCCAAGTTAGGAAAATATTGATCGAGAAAGTCTATTTTAAGTCCATCGATAGGGTACTTCTGCAGCAGTGCTGATATTTTCGTCAGAATAAGCTTAGATTCCTCACGATGCTTGACATTGAGCAGGTGGTAGCCCTCCAAATAACTTGCATCAGTAGCGCCTTTGATCGTCTGGTAAATGCTGCTGCGATCGCCAATCAGAAAAGGTGAGACCCAGAGCAGATAGCGTAAACCAAGTTTTTGCATCCGGCGAATATGGGCAGTAAAATCCGGGAATTTGTTAGCCGCGACTTCCCAGTCGCCGATATTTTCATACCAAGTTGAAATTGTTTCGGGAGAAACTCGTTTCAGCTGTTCGAAACACCAGCCGTCATCTATAATCAGCGTGGAAAATCCCAACTCAGCGGCGATGGCGGCATTTTTCTCCACCCAATCCTGAGTGACGGCGGCGTGAACCGCATACCAAGTGCAGAACACTGGCTCCCAGGCAGAATCAGGAAAATCCTGTTTAGGAATATCAAGCACCCTGCGGAAGTCTTCCAGGCAACTAACCCAAGGACGATCTCTATAATCCAAGATCAGCTCAAAGGGTGTGGTTTCAGCGCTGATGCAGACGCTAATACTCACCTCATAGGTACAGAGTTCCTGATTCATCCGAGCACAAATCCGACAATCGTCATACAAGTTGGTGACAGCAATGCTAACTCGATTTTGCTGCGCCAGATTGAAAAAAGTCAGAAAAGGGAAGTTCCGCTGGGCAGCGGAATTCGCTTCGATGGTCCAGAAAATCTTACTGCTGGGGACCCGATTTTCTGGAATCCAGAAGCCTTGGAAATCGATGATTGGCAAGGAAAATTGGATTAGCAAGGTCCCAGCCTGATTTGACGGAAATATGGGCACCCGAAGATAATCGCCCGATAACTCCAGGACCCGCGGTGCTTTATGATCGAAGTGAAGAGTGATTTTCATATTATTTTGCTTTCTTTAGAGTGATTTTGACTGTATGCGAGGCGAGGCAAAAGTGT
>CAZUCG010000530.1:0-2376 GCA_964619145.1 uncultured Lentisphaeraceae bacterium
CAGGTGTACTTCCCCTAACCTAGAGGTGACAAGATGCGCATCTTGATTATGACCGACATCGAGGGCGTGGCTGGGGTCTGCCAGCCCGAACACGATACCAGACCTGGCGGCGCGAATTACCTGCGAAATATGCGTTTGCTCTCCGAGGAAGTAAATGCCGCGGCGCGCGGCTTTGTCCAAGCCGGGGCCACTGCCATCACGGTCTGGGATGGTCACGGCCCGGGCGCGATCGACTTCGAGACCTTGCAGCCACCGACTCAACTGATTCACGGCAGACCCACTCCGCCCCTGGTCTGGCTATTCACCCGCTTGGCAGAGCGCTTCGACGCGATTGTCCACGTCGGCCAGCACGCTATGGCGGCCGAGCGCACTGGCAACCTCAACCACACACAGAGTTCGGCCGAAGTCATCGCCTATACCCTCAATGGACAGCAAATCGGCGAAATTGCTCAATTCGCATTATTAGCGGGGGCATTCGATCTGCCGTATATCTTCTTGGCTGGAGATCAAGCGGCGTGTCGGGAAGCAGAAGCACTGCAACCCGGCCTCGTCACTGCCGCCGTTAAAGAAGGGCTAGGCCGGACTTCAGCCCTGACCCTGACTTGTTGGGAAGCGCGCCAGCTGATTGAAAACAAAGCCGCCTTGGCGTTGCGGCAGCATCTGCAGCAGCCGCTGCCGCCAGTGCGCTGGCCTGGGCCGTACATCTTGCGTAAGAGTTACTTCCATACTGAAATAACTGATGCGTACTTGGGCAATGCCTGTGCCAGCATTATCGACAACCACACTGTAGAACTCCGCAGCGACTCCATTTTGGACATCATCTACAAATGATATCCGCTTGTCGCCGTGGTTCTTTTTTTGCCTATGTCTGAACGAATCTTCCATTGCCGCTGCTGCGGCGCCTGTTGTCGTTGGCCCGGCATCGTCCGAGTCAATGACCTCGAAGTCCGCGCCATCGCCGAATTCCTGCAACTGACAGTCGAGGAATTCTGCCAGCGCTATACCCGCATCGCGCCAGACCGGAAATGCCTGATTTTCACCGACCGCGCTGACGGTGGCTGTGTCTTCCTAGAGGAAGACAACTTATGCCGCATCAACCCAGTCAAACCGCTGCAATGCCGGACCTTCCCGCAACATTGGCAAGTCGAGCCGGAGTTCCAGGCCCGCTGCCAGGGCTATTACAGCGAAACCGAGGCCGAGGCAGCAGAATCTTAGCTCTGATCGCTACAGCAAGACCTGGAGCGCATTCTTCCCTTGTTGCGCCAGGAGAGCTGTGATTAAATTCAACTCCAAAGGAGTTGCTTTAGTTTCAGAGTTCCTGGCTCCGTATGCTCAAAAAGCAAAATTTAAGGAAAAAGGAATTGTGGCTAATAGCGTTTTTCCCTATGCCATTTTTGAGATTTAGCCAATGTTTTTGACCAGAAGGCGATGTTCTAAAGCCACAAGGAAAACAGGTCCTTCCACAAAACCTTTCTTCCCGAGGTCGGAAGTCTGAAATCCCTGAGGTCGGAAGTCTGAAATCCACGAGGACGGAAGTCTGAAATCCACGAGGACGGAAGTCTGAAATCCACGAGGACGGAAATCTGAAATTTGACTTTCAACTCCTTCGGAGTAGTTTGTCGGGCAATGCTGAACAGGTCAAACAATGTTAGGCCGCCGTTCACTGCCAATGCTGAACAGGTCAAACAATGTTAGGCCGCCGTTCACTGGCAATGCTGAACAGGGCAAACAATGTTAGGCCGCCGTTCACGGGGCAATGCTAAAAAGCGTTTTCAAACACAAAACTGGTTCCCCTTGATAAGCCACGAAAGATAAAACGTCAGCCTAGACTGGAGGGCTAACAAAAAGCATAAAATGCGTTTTTACTAACCCAGCAAATTTCGCCATTGCAATGGGATAGCTGCGATTAAATTCAACTCCAAAGGAGTTGCTTTAGTTTCAGAGTTCTTGGCTCCGTCTGCTCAAAAAGCAAAATTTAAGGAAAAAGGAATTGTGGCTAATAGCGTTTTTCCCTATGCCATTTTTGAGATTTAGCCAATGTTTTTGACCAGAAGGCGATGTTCTAAAGCCACAAGGAAAACAGGTCCTTCCACAAAACCTTTCTTCCCGAGGTCGGAAGTCTGAAATCCCTGAGGTCGGAAGTCTGAAATCCACGAGGACGGAAGTCTGAAATCCACGAGGACGGAAGTCTGAAATCCACGAGGACGGAAATCTGAAACCCACGAGGTCAGGAAGTCTGAAATCCACGAGGACGGAAGTCTGAAACCCACGAGGTCAGGAAGTCTGAAATCCACGAGGACGGAAGTCTGAAATTTGACTTTCAACTCCGAAGGAGTTGTCTTGTGTGCCCGGCATGGGCGAGAACTATCCCCCGCT
>CAZUCG010000531.1:0-2374 GCA_964619145.1 uncultured Lentisphaeraceae bacterium
ATTATACAGCCAAGTCATCCTGCACTTGGTATGGGAAGACTGTTTGCCGCCCGAACAGCCGCCACCGCCCTGTAAAACACTGCTGCTGGCTGATGCCATTATCCCCCACTGGCAACGCTTTCTCTCAGATGTCGAAGAACTATTCTACCCTTACTCACGACAAATCGCCGCCGGCGGCTGCGCCTTGCGCTGGGCAATGAGCGACAACGCCAAAGTGCAGGAATTCCTGCGCCAGGCCGCCTTAGCACGATTCAGCAGCAAGGCACAATATCTCGAACTGCGCTGCGCCCAAGTCGGCCGAAATCAAGCAATCTATGAAGAGCTTTTCGCTGGACTAGGGTACGCCCAGAACCGTGAGCCATTCCGGGCCCTGGCCGCCGGCGGCAATCTGCAAATGCTGACCGCATTCCCAGAACAAGCCCGCCGAGAAGCAGTGCTGCTGGGCTTGGCAGGCTTTTTGCCCGACCCGACCCAAATGCCCATCCTGCCGCACTTTCGTAGCACACTGCGACAATACTGGCAATATTGGTGGGAAAGCGGCCTGCACAGCCTGAAACTGCCGTGGCAAAGCTCTAGCGGACGACCATACAACAGCTGCCAACGCCGGCTAATCGCTGGGCTGCTCTGGCTGGCCAAAGTATCCTACCAACCCGCTGCCTGGCTGGAGCGCGTCGCCAGACAAGCTTCAAGGCCGAACGACCTGCTGAAAGCACTCTGCGAATTCCCACCAGGAACATCAGACTGGCAGCAAAGCCGAGATTTTTGCCATCTCCTGAAACAACCTGCCGCGTTACTAGGGCAAAATCGGGCCAGTGATCTGGCCTTGAATGTCCTGCTACCAGCACTTTTCGCCTGGGCTAAACAAACCCAGGGCGAAGATTCGCCGCTAGCGCTGCTGGCCACCCAAACCTGGTTCGCGCTCCCCAAAAGCCAGGAGAACCATCTGCTGAAAGAAGCCTGTCACCGTTTTTTGACCCCACCCAGCCGCGCCAAAGAGGTGTTGACCTCCGCAGCACATCAACAAGGCATAATGGATATCTATCAAAATTTCTGTTTGGCTTTGCATAATGACTGCGAGAACTGCCCCTGCACTGTCAAAAATAACGCTTGAAGGCTGGCGATTACTCGCTGCTGACCAACAGAGCGCCGATTTTTCCAGACTTCGCCACTCAGTAATTATTGCAGCACGAGGCGAACAAAGCGTGGCTTAAGCAAAAAAACTCAACCCAACGCTTAATCTGATTTGCTTTTCGGCTGTAATAATGTTACATTTAGATTTTACTTTGTACCAAGCACTGGCTTGGTTTTAGATAAGCAAAGGGACCCCCTATGAACGAACAGACATTGGCCAAAGCCTACATCCCGGCCGAAGTGGAAAAGAAATGGTATTCAATTTGGCAAGAACGCGGCTACTTCCACGCAGATAACAATAGCAGCAAAAAACCCTATACCATCGTTATCCCCCCTCCAAACGTCACCGGTATGCTGACCCTCGGACACGTCCTGAATAATACCTTGCAGGATATTCTGATCCGATTTGAAAAAATGCGCGGCCGGGAGGTCTGCTGGGTCCCCGGCACCGACCACGCCGGCATCGCCACCCAAGCCAAGGTCGAAGCACAACTGAAAAAAGACCAGAACCTGACCCGCCACGACCTCGGACGAGAAAAGTTTCTGGAACACGTATGGTCTTGGAAAGAAAAATACGGCGGGACCATTATCCAGCAATTGCGGACCATCGGCACTGCCTGCGATTGGCAGCGCGAGCGCTTCACCCTCGACCCAAGACTCTCCGAAGCAGTGCAGGAAGTCTTTATCCGCCTCTACGACAAAGGCTTGATTTACAAAGGACACCGCATCATCAACTGGTGCCCGAAATCCTGCACCGCCCTCTCAGATGAGGAAGTGTCTTATAAAGAAGAAAAAGGACACCTCTGGCATTTCCGCTATCCGTACAGCGATGGCTCCGGCTATGTGATCGTGGCTACCACCCGCCCGGAGACGATGCTGGGCGATACCGCCGTAGCCGTAAATCCAGCTGACTCACGCTACGCCAGTAAAATTGGCCAGACCCTGACCCTGCCGCTGGTCGGCCGGCAAATCCCTCTGCTGGTAGATGACTATGTCGACCAGGAATTCGGCACCGGCGCGGTCAAAATCACGCCTGCCCACGACCCCAACGACTATGAAATCGGCCTGCGCCATAACCTTGAAATGCCCAATGTGATGAACGAAGACGGCACTATGAATGCCGCCGCCGGAGAAGATTTTCTCGGCCTCGACCGCTATGCCGCCCGGAAGCTAGTGGTGCAAAAAATGCAGGCACTCGACCTGATCGAAAAGATTGAAGACTATACCCACCAGGTAGGCTATT
>CAZUCG010000532.1:0-2363 GCA_964619145.1 uncultured Lentisphaeraceae bacterium
GCTACATCGGGGCCGAGTTTTGCTTTCAAGTCCTGCAAGTCGAGATCGCCGCCGGCGTCGGACTTGACTTCGCGGCAGGTGAATCCGGCCTGTACTGCGCTGGCGGGGTTGGTGCCGTGGGCGGAGTCGGGAATAAGCATCACTTTGCGCTGGTGCTGGCCTATCTTTTTGAACCAGGCGGCGATCAGCATTACGCCGGTGAATTCGCCATTGGCGCCGGCCATTGGTTGGAGGGTAGTTTCAGCAAAGCCTAAGAGTTCGCTCAGGAATCGTTCTTGGCGGTAGAGCACTTCCAAGGCTCCCTGCAGCGCATCGGTGCCGCCGGGCACTTCCAGCAGCCTTGGGTGCGGGTTGGCGAAGCCGGGCATTCTGGCAATTGCCTCGTGTGACTTGGGGTTGTACTTCATAGTACAGGAGCCCAGGGGGTAGAAATGTGAATCCACGCCGAAGTTCATTCGGCTGAGGTTGGTGAAATGCCGCACGACGTCCAATTCAGCGACTTCCGGCAGGGCGACTGGCTGTCGGCGTCTGAGCTCTGCAGGCAGGCAGTTTTTTTCTGGGACATCTAGTTTCGGCAGCCTGTAGGCGCGCCGTCCTGGTTTGCTTTTGGCAAAAATCAGATTCATTTTGCCTCCTTGAGGATATTGGCCAGGGTGGTGATTTCCGCCCGGCTGCGTTTTTCAGTTACTGCGACGAGCAGTTGTTTTTCCCGTCCTGGGTAGTAGCGTCCCAACGGCAAGCCGATGGCGTATCCTTTTTGCAGGGCCTGTTGGCAGACTGTTTCGGCTGGTCCGGGCAACTGTACGGTGAGTTCATTGAAGAAATTGCCGTCGCCGAGAATTTTAATCTGTGGGCAATCGGCCAAACAATCGCGCAGGAATGCGGTCTTACTGGCGCATTGTTGTGCGACTTCCTGGAATCCCTGCTTGCCTAACAGCGTCAAATAGACCAAGGCGGTTAAGGCGCAGAGATTCTCATTAGAGCAGATATTGGACATTGCGTTCTCGCGCCGGATATGCTGTTCTCGGGCTTGCAGGGTCAGCACGAAGCCGGGTTTGCCGTTCAGATCGGTGGTGCGTCCCGCGATGCGACCTGGCATTTTGCGCAGGTATTCTTTTTTGACGGCCATAAAGCCGAGGTAGGGTCCGCCGCAGGCCAGTGATAAGCCGAGGGGCTGTGCTTCGCCGACGGCGACGTCGAAATTCAGCTCGCCGGGTGATTTCAGCATTGCTAACGCGGTCGGGTAGCAGACTGCGATGCTCAAGGCTCGCTGTGCTTTGGCCTTGGCGAGCAGTGTGGAGAAGTCCTGGATGCTGCCAAAGAAGTTCGGGTACTGCAAGATGACGGCGGCAGTGTTGCTGCTGATGGCGTTTTTCAGGGCCGTGAGGTCATCACCGAGACTGTTTATGGGCACTGGTATTTCAATGATTTCCAGGTCTTGGCAAGCTGAGTAAGTCTTCAGCATCGCTCGGTAGGTCGGTGAGACGGCCTCTGAGATGACGATTTGTGCGCGGCGGTTGACTCTCTTGCTGAGCAAGGCGGCCTCGAATACTGCGGAACCGCCGTCATAGAGTGAGGCATTGGCGACGTGCATACCGGTCAATCGGCAGATAGCCGACTGATATTCGTAGATAGTCTGCAGGGTCCCTTGTGATGCTTCGGGCTGGTATGGTGTGTAGGCGGTATAGAATTCGGAACGGCTGATGATGGTATCTACAGCTGCTGGAATCAGGTGGTCGTAATAGCCACCGCCGAGGAATGTTACCAGGTTGGCGTTATTGCGTTGGGACAACTGCTGGAAAAGGCAGAGCAGTTCGTGTTCCGACATCCCCTCTGGTAGGGTTGGCAATGGCGGAGCTGGCGTTGTGACTTGGGCCTGTTGCCACATTTCCGCAAAATCGCGGCAACCGATGGCGGCGAACATCTCTGCCCGATCGGTGTCAGTATTAGCTATGTACGGCACGGCGGCATCCTTTTTTCGGTCAGCCAGGCATTCTGGCCAGCCGGTGATTTTAGTAACAAGCAAATATTAAAGCCATAAATCCCACCATTGCCGTGCAATTGGAACAGTGGGAAGTGCAGTAGCAGTTAAAGCGTTTGTAAGAATTTTTTGTATTCCTCGGCGGTCATCAGTTTATCGATATCTTCTTGGTCGAGGGTACTAAATTTGCAGAGCCAGCCTTCGCCTTCGGCGTCTTCGTTGAGGCGTTCAGGTTCGGCTTCTAGGGCGTCATTGATTTCCGTGACCACTCCGCTGATGGGGCTATAGACATCGGAGGCGGCTTTTACTGATTCGACGGTAGCCAGGATATCGCCGGCGTTGAAAACCTCTCCCACGGGTGGCAATTCCACAAAAGTCAGGT
>CAZUCG010000533.1:0-2356 GCA_964619145.1 uncultured Lentisphaeraceae bacterium
GAAACCTCAAAAAGGGGCTTAAGGCGTAATTAGCTGTCAATGCAGGGCCAGGTCGGAGTTATGTACCATCCGAGAAGGCTCATTGGCTTTTAGTACCCGCAGAAAATTCTGCCCTAGGATTTTGCTGATATCCTCATCGGAGTATCCACGCATCACCAGTCCGACGGTGTACAATGGCCAGTTGGTCCAAGCCAAGCTGCCGGCAATAGATTCGTCCGAAGACGGGACGAGTTGGCCGCCAGCGCGCCCCCAGTTTCCCCAGAAGGCATTGCCTTTGTAGCGTGCGTTGGGGTATCCACTTACGCCCTTGGGGGGAGAACCGTGGTAGGCATTATCGGTGCCGATGGAGACGTGCTCTACGCCAATCAATTTGGCTATGTAGTCGATATGATCCAGGAAGGTATTGATATTGGCGTCATAGCCGAGCATATTGGCCAGGCCATAGACTCCGACTAGTCCGTCGGTATTGGCAATGGCTTTCAGTTCTGCATCAGTTTTGCAACGCATATAATCAAACAATTCGCAGGCGGCAGTATGGCTGGCCATAACCGGCTTGCTGGAATACTTGGCGACGTCGAGGCTGGTTTGCCGGCCGCTGTGCGGCACATCGACGATGATGCCGACTTGGTTCAGCTTCGCCAGCATATCGCGGCCTAATGCGCTCAAACCGGCATTGGCGTCTTCGGCACAGCCATCACCGAAGAGGTTGCGGCGATTATAAGTAATATGCATCAGCCTGATACCGAGATAATAATATGTATCAATCCAACTGAGTTCCTGGTCGAGGTCCTGTAATTCGCCGACCATCGGTGGGCTATTCATACTCCAGACAATCGCGACTTTGCCGGCGGCGTTAGCTTCGGCGATTTCTTCCACCGAGCCGGCTTGGACGACAGTATTTCGGAATGTGCGTTGGCGTTGCACGTTATTGGACATCCGGAAGATATCGTCCTGGAGGTATTTTCCTCCGGCGACTGTCTGGACGATGCATTTCAGGCCAGTGCCGCGGATGGCGGCCACGAATTCATTGGCCATATCGACACTCCTGGTCGAAGCGGTTTCCCGGTATTGCTGCATCCGGCTGGTCAATTCGCGGGCGCCGACGTAGGAGTCTTTAAGCTCATTCCACTGCCTGATTACGTCGTCATCCCAGAGGTCGGCTGGCTGGAAAGCAAAATTATCCGTGACGAAGAGATTCTTGTGTAGCTCCAGGCCGTGTTGCAATTGTGCGTCGCTAGGTTTGAGGGCTGCTAGGCAGCGTTGCCAAGCACTGGCAGTGACTGGATTACAGTAGTGGATATTACCGTCAGTGTTCATAATATATCTCCTTGATTAGGATTTATGAGGCAGTAAAAGTAGGCCAAGTAAGCTATAAATATAACTGCATTTTGCTGTTTCGCAATTCCGTGGCCGAGCGCAAAATTATCCCAGCGTCGGCAGCGAGTAATTACTCTGAGCGTTTTTTCGCAGGGTCGGTGCTCTTGCGAAGAAATTAATCTTTTTTGTCGCAGTTTTAATGCAGCGCCAAGTCGGAGTTATGTACCATCCGAGACGGCTCATTGGCTTTTAGCACGCGCAAGAAATTCTGGCCTAGAATTTTGCCTATCTCGTCGTCGGAGTATCCACGCATCACTAGTCCGACGGTGTATAACGGCCAGTTGGTCCAAGCCAGGCTGCCGGCGCTCGATTCGTCAGAAGGTGGGACCGGCTTACCGCCGGGTCGGGTCCAGTTCCCCCACCAGGTATTACCTGTGAAGCGGGTTTTAGGATATCCTTTGAGGCCTTCTGGCCAACCGCTTTGGTAGGTATTATCGGTGCCGATAGCGACGTGTTCCACGCCAATCAAACTGGCAATGTAGTCGATATGATCCAGCATAGTGTTGATATTGGCGTCGTAGCCGAGCATATTGGCCAAGCCGTAGACTCCGACCAGGCCGTCGGTGTCAGCGATGGCTTTTAATTCCGCATCAGTTTTGCAGCGGATATAATCGAACAAACCGCAAGCGCCCGTATGGCTAGCCATTATCGGCTTGCTAGAGCATTTAGCAGCCTCGATAGTGGTTTGTCGACCGCTATGGGGGATATCGACGATAATGCCGACTTGGTTCAATTTAGCGATCAGGTCTTTGCCCAGTGAGCTCAAGCCGGCATTGCTGTCTTCAGCGCAGCCATCGCCGATAAAATTGCGGCGGTTATAGGTCAGATGCATCAGCCTGACGCCAAGATAGTACCAGGTGTCGATCCAGCTGAGTTCCTGGTCGAGTTCCTGCAATTCACCGACTATCGGTGGGCCGTTGATGCTCCACACCACGGCGATTTTGCCCTCGGCATTTGCCTCCGCGATTTCCTCTACTGA
>CAZUCG010000534.1:0-2352 GCA_964619145.1 uncultured Lentisphaeraceae bacterium
GCCGAAGCCCAGAAAAATAACCTGGACTTTGTTCGAACAAATTGCAGCTTTACAGGACGTCTATGCAGCATCAACAGCCGCCGCCGACGGTCCCCGAATTGATGCTGATGAATAACTTAAAGGCGGTGAGGAACGACGTTTAACCTCCCCAAGTTATTATAGTGAATGTTGTAACAAAGCAAGTAAATAGAAGGATGAAGACGATGTCAGACAAACCCAGAATTATCATTCTCGGCGCCGGCAGCCGCGGTACAGGCTATGCCAATTTCGTAGCCCGCTTCACAGAACGAGCAGAAATAGTCGCGGTGGCTGAGCCGCGTGAATTTTATCGCAACCGCATCGGCGACGAGCACCAGATCCCTGCCGAGCGACGCTTCTTGTCCTGGACAGATGTCGCTGCCCGACCGCGTTTCGCAGATGCGGTGTTGATCTGTATGCAAGATGATATGCACGAAGAACCGGCCATCGCCTTTGCTCGCCTAGGCTATCATATCCTGCTGGAAAAGCCGATGGCGCCAACTGCCGAGGCTTGCCAACGCATCGTCGCTGAAGTCAAAGCCGCTAAGGTCATTTTTGCAGTCTGCCACGTCTTGCGATATACGGTATTTACCAAGAAAATCAAGGAAATCCTTAATGCTAAAACTATCGGGGATATTATTTCTATCCAGCATTTGGAGCCGGTGGGACATTGGCATCAGGCCCACTCCTTCGTACGTGGCAATTGGCGCAATGAAAAAGAGTCCTCGTGTATGCTGTTGGCTAAATGCTGCCATGACTTGGATTGGCTGCGCTATGTTATGGATAAACCTTGCCGCAAAGTCCAGTCCTTCGGCTCGCTAATGCATTTTCGAGCAGAATGCCAACCCGCGGGTGCCGCCGATAATTGCCTCGATTGCCCAAGCGAGATTGAAAAACAATGCCCGTATTCGGCAATCAAAATTTACCTGCGCGACAGAATCGAGAAGGGGATTGTCGGCTGGCCGGTAGATGTTCTGACCACAGACCAGACAGTCGAGGGAGTCACCAAGGCCCTGCGTACTGGACCGTATGGCCGCTGCGTCTATAAGTGCGATAACGATGTGGTCGACCAACAAATCGTCAATTTGCAGTTCGAGGATGGCTCAACCGCAGCTATGACTATGACCGCTTTCTGCAATGAGGGCGGACGCCAGACACGAGTTTTTGGCACCCGTGGCGCACTGTGGGCAGATAGCAAAAACATCGTCGTGACTGATTTCTTGACTGGTGAAAGCAAGACCATTGATACAGATATCATTAACGATGGCGGAATTCTTAGCGGCCACGGCGGCGGTGACGGTGGCATAATGGATGCATTTTTGAACGCAGTAGCAACTGGAGACAAATCACAGATCCTTTCCGGTATTGACGAAACTTTGGAAAGCCACCTGATGGTCTTTGCTGCCGAAAACTCACGCCGATCAGGACAGGTGCAAAGTTTGCACTAACAGCAGAGCGCCTTGGTATTTTTAATTTCGCGCTCGGGAAACGTTGTTACCACTTATGTGTGCCTGATAGGCATTTCTGCAACTAGAACCCTGTTTTTTGCTAATGGCCCAGTCTTTGTGGAATGGCCTCTAGCTGACAAGAGAGAACAGTTTTAAGCAGTAAGATTTTTGCTTAATTTCATCGTGTTTGACTGTTCCAGTCGGGTGCTCCGTGGCCTCTATTATCTTGGCTGACCGACGCCCATCGATCCGCCAATTAGAGGGGCATCGCCTCTCACGTGCGCGTCAATCGTCAATGATCAGTATGGAAATCCCCCAATGGTAGGGTCGGCTTGAGATGCCTACCATAATGGACGCAGGAGAAATGTAGCTGCTTTGAGCAAACTGGCAATGTCGTAGTCGCAGTTTACCAAACCTTCACCGATTAGTAATCACTGCCAGTGAATGAACGAATACGTTTTTGCTAATTCTTGTAATTCTCTGGCTAAAAATCATCTCGGTAAGTTGTTTTTTGCGACTGTAAGGTTACATTATGTAAAGTGTCTTAGTCCGGGTGGTGGAATGGCAGACACTGGAGACTTAAAATCTCCTGACCGAAAGGTCGTGCGGGTTCGACTCCCGCCCCGGGTACCAGCGATTGTAAAAGACTTGCGATATATCATCGTAGGTCTTTTTTTTTGGAGTACGCCTGGCAAGCACACATTTCCTAATGGTCGCAAGGCTACATAGCCTGCCCGCTGTCTAGCACAACAGAATAGGATAAATATAACGACAATCGCTAACCCCTCATCTACCCGGCAATCAGCATAGCAGCTACCAGAAGCGACGCCAACCTCCCAGTTGGAGCCTGTGCAAGCCCCTACAGCACCCTAAATCCTTGCTTCCC
>CAZUCG010000535.1:0-2342 GCA_964619145.1 uncultured Lentisphaeraceae bacterium
GCACATTGTCAAATTAAACGCACAAGTTTTCCTAGGGTATGTGCGTTTAATCTGATAAATGTGCGTTTGCTTTTTCAAGTGACGTTTAATCTTGCTGAAATACGGATGGGCAGGTGGTGTGTGCGAACCCTATTTGACAAAAACACCACCCTTAGACAAAATAAATGCTAACAAAAGCAAAGAAATTTCAGGAAATCGGCAGCCGTGCTTGCCTCGTGTTGGTGAAAAAATGCTTTAGGGTTATATTATTCCGGGGCCGATGTTTTTAATGGAGTAATGTTTTGGCAAATGACCGCAACAACAATCTGTATCTCTTGACTGGTACTGATGAAACACAGATATCAAGCGAGGCAGAAAACCTTATTGAGCGCCTGATTGGGCCAAATCCTGACCCGTTTGTCTGCGATATTATCCGGGAAAATGATACTGGCCCAACCTTGGAAATACTGCGGACACTGATTCGCTCTATACTCTCACCGCCGTTTATGGGCAATCAGAAGACTGTCTGGCTGAAGCATTTCAGTGGCTTTACCGCCGAGGGCGATGCCAAGTCTAAGGTCCCCGAGGCAGTGGCTTTGCGAGAGTTGTCAACCTTGATCCAGCAAGGGTTACCAGAATATCTGACGCTCGTGCTCGATGGCCCGAATTGCGATGGCCGCAAAGCATTATTCAAGGCCTGCAGCAATCACGGCGAGGTGCAGACGTTTGCAAAGCCGGATATGAGTCGAGGCAGCGGACAGGTGGAAATGACTGCCATACTCCAACGCAGCGCTCAAACTAAGGGCATACAATTGCCTCGGCTGGTCTGCGAGTACTTGATTGAAGTGCTCGGCGGCGACACAGCAGCCGTTGAGAGTGAGTTGGAAAAAATCATTTGTTACGTCGGCGGCCCCCAAGAAGAAATTACTTTGGCCGCCGTCCAACAAGTCTGCCTAGGACGCGGTGAAGAGCAAGCTTGGGCTGTGGCAGAAGCGTTGGGCCAGCGGAACCTACAGAAGTCGCTGGCAATGGCCGATAGCCTGGTGTCGCAAAGCAAGACGCCAGAGCAAACTGCCCGATCTTTGATTATGAACGCCGCGGGTTTCTTCCGCCAATCGCTGCGCATCCTAGTGCTAATGCAAGAAAATCACTTATCGACACCGAATGCCTTGAAAATGTACCTCGATTCTTTGCCGGCAGATAAAAAAAGCAAGGATCGTCGAGAAATCACTGGTATGCATCCATATCGCGCTATGAAGTTAGCCGAACAGGCCAAACTTTATAAACCGCACGAAATGATTCAGGCCATTAGAATTCTCCGGGATGCCCTCTGGCAGACCATCAGTTCCTCGACCGCACCGTATGTCGCGTTGGAGAATGCACTTTTACAAATTATTGGCTTGCCACGGCGCTAGGATGACTAGCGGGTGCGCTGCTAAGACGCAAACAATGCCACTTGTGAAGACCTCAGCGGTATTTATGACCAGTAAGCGCAATTTGGCAGAGTTACATAACCTGCAATGAGTTGTTTGCCAGGTGGGTATCTGCTTTTTCGGCAAGCTACCAGGCGAAACCTGAAAGGAAAAAAAATGGGCAAAGATGGCTTGGAAAATAATTTCGATGTGTTGGAAATCCTTTCCGAGGCTCTGACAATTCCTCTTACCGTGGAAGAGGGCCTGAATCGTATTATTCGGATGACTTGCCGACTGATGGAAACTGAGCAGGCGGCTTTTCTGCAGATTGACGAAGAACACAAATGCTTCGTGATTCGGGCCGCCATCGGCTTGGAAAGTGAGACCTTTCGGGTCGGTCAGCCGCTGCAAGTCCCGGCGAGACTGCAGAGCATTTTGTGGCGCTTGAAAAATATCCATCAAATTAATTGGGTGGATTCTGGTATTGAAGACATCAAATTCCCGATTATAGCGATGCCGATACATTTCAAAGGAATGCGTATCGGCCACCTGATCACTGGTGGCGCCCACGACACCTCTACGACTAAGGACCCTATCCGACGCAACCTGTTCTCATTGCTCGGGCCATTCGTCTCGCTGATTA
This sequence comes from uncultured Lentisphaeraceae bacterium, assembly GCA_964619145.1. Taxonomy (GTDB): domain Bacteria; phylum Verrucomicrobiota; class Lentisphaeria; order Oligosphaerales; family Oligosphaeraceae; genus JAAZIZ01. The sequence goes on from CAZUCG010000535.1 coordinate 2,035, forward strand.
TCGAGAATGCTAAGGCCACAGATTTGCTCTCACAGCGCTTTGCGATGAGTTCTCGTGAACTGTTGAATTCCGCAGAACGCGAGGCTACCAACGGCAATGCAGCAGAGCGCCTGATGGTCAACAGCATTAGCAATCCGGCCAAAGTAGTGCGCTTGCTGGCAGAGTCATTCCATCGCGAACTCTCTTCGGCTGGCTTTTCACCAGGACATATTACTATTGCTGTTGCGCATATTTTAGATTGCGTGGTCAAAAACAACACAAAGCAAGCAGCAGCCAGCCCTGCGGCAGTGAATAAAGAGGGCAAAGAG
>CAZUCG010000536.1:0-2338 GCA_964619145.1 uncultured Lentisphaeraceae bacterium
TACCCGGCGATTCACGGTGTCATCGGTCTCGGCAAAATATTGCCGGCGTTCGCTGTGGCCGATAATGACAGAGCTCACGCCTAGTTCCGCCAGCATCGCAGCTGAGATTTCGCCAGTGTAGGCGCCATTTTTTTCCCAATGGACGTTTTGCGCGCCGACCTTCAGGCTACTGCCGGCGGCTTCAGCCAGGACGGCTGAGATGCTGGTGAAGGGCGGGCAGACCAGCACTTCAGGACCATTCTCACAGCATTTGCTGTCGCAGGTGCATTGTTCTTTCAGGGCTTTAATTAAGGCCTGGCCTTCGTGGGCGGTCTTGTTCATTTTCCAATTGCCGGCAATGAGTTTTTTACGGGACATATATTTACTCCTGTGTGGTTAGGCCGGCTCCGGCGGCGGGTATTGCTGCGGAGCGGCTGGTGCGATTGAGGGTTCGGCGGCTGTTATTTGTCGTCCAAGGCGGTGCATCCCGGCAGGTCTTTACCTTCTAGGAATTCCAAGCTGGCTCCGCCGCCAGTTGAGATATGGGTAATTTTGTCAGCCAAGCCGCTTTGGTTGATGGCGCTGACGGAGTCGCCACCGCCGATAATGCTGATGGCTTCGGAGTTGGCCACTGCTTGGCAGATAGCGGTAGTACCGGCGGCGAAATTGCTCATTTCGAAGCATCCCATCGGGCCATTCCAGACGATTGTTTTGGCGGTCTTGATTACTGCGGCGTAGGCCTTGGCGGTTTCCGGGCCGATATCGAGTGCGCTCCAATTGGCGGGGATATCATTCCCGACGACTTTAATATTGGCATCATTGGCGAATTTGTCAGCTATCAGGTTATCGATTGGCAGCAGGAGTTTTACTCCAGAAGTCTTGGCTTGAGCCAGCGTCGCCTTCGCGGTTTCTAGGAGTTCGGTTTCGCAGATGGAGTTGCCGATTTCGTGTCCCATAGCTTTCAAGAAAGTGTATGCCATACCGCCACCAATCAGGATGGCGTCGACTTTTTGCATCAGGCTCTGCAGGACTTGCAGTTTGCCAGAGACTTTAGCCCCGCCGATGATGGCCACGAATGGACGCTTGGGGTTGCTCATTGCGAAGCCGAGGTATTCGAGTTCCTTCTCCATTAAGAAGCCAGCCACACAAGGAGCGCCTTTCTTTTTCATATATTTGCAGATGGAGGCGGTTGACGCGTGGTCGCGGTGTGCGCTGCCGAAGGCGTCATTGACGTATACGTCGGCGTAGCTGGCTAATTTTTCCGCCATCGCGGCTTTCTGAGTCTTCAAATCTGCTTTCTTGGCGGCATATTCTGTCTCTGACATCTCATCTGTCTTCTTGAGCTTTCCTTCTTCGGCCTGGTAGAAGCGGGTATTCTCCAGCATCAGTATCTGTCCTGGCTGCAAGGCCTTGACGTCGTCGTCGGCTTGCTGGCAATCTGGGCTGAATTTGATTTCCTGCTGCATCAGTTTGCCGAGGTAATCAGCGACGGGCTTCAGGCTGAAGTTGTTTTCGTAGCCTTTGCCTTTCGGCCTACCCAAGTGGCTCATCAGAATCAGCGCTGCGCCTTGGCCCAAGATGTATTTGATACTTGGCAGTGCGGCTTGGACCCGCGTGTCGTCAGTGATTTCCTGCGTTTTGCTGAGTGGGACATTAAAATCCACCCTCATAATGACTTTTTTGTTTTTCAGTTCTATAATGTCGTGGATAGTTTTTTTGTTCATTTACGCTGCGCTCCTGAATTTTTTGTGCTTTCAAGTACCGACGATTGCCCATTGCACACTGGGCGTGTCGTAAATAAGAGCTTGTTGCCCCAATAATAAACTATTAATATATATTGTCAACCGCGAAATGAAATTGCCCTAAGCTTAATAAGTCACGACGATGGCAATGACTTCGAGTACTTCGCTGCCAGTGTTAGTGAGGCAATGTGAGTCGCCTTTGCCAGTCAGGACGGTGTCGCCGGGTTTTACTTCGGCGGTCAGGCCGGCGTCAGTTACTGTGCCGCTGCCCTTCAGCACGATGTAGACTTCATCCTCATCGATGTGTGGATGCAGCCCGATGCCGCTGCCTGGAGGGAGGATCAACTTGGCGCAGACTCGGAAATGGCTGCCACCAAAATCGTCTTTTTTGAACAAATGCTCCAGGGTGACGGCGCCTGGGCCGTCTTTCATCTTCTCCCGCGTTTCCCGTTCGTAGGTGCCAGTGCGTCTGAACATAGTCGATTCTCTTTAGTTCGAGGGTTAAATTGAGGGCATCCAAAAAGGCAAAAATAATTTTAACCGCAAAAAACGCAAAAAACGCAAAAAATACAGAACAGAAGAAAGAGGAGATGTCTATCTACAGATTGTCGCCGTTT
>CAZUCG010000537.1:0-2328 GCA_964619145.1 uncultured Lentisphaeraceae bacterium
CTGTAAGGGCACAATAACAATTATGCCTGTCTCCCCCGGGCGTTGCCCGGGGCTACAATGAAAACGCCCTTTCAGGGCGAAAAAAACAGGACAACCGCACTTTTTTGCTAAACTATGCAAATTCTGCCATCGCTATGGGCTGGCTGCGCCAGAATTGCCAACTGTTTTTCAGCTTAAGTTGGCGCCTATAGGCGTCTCGCCGTCAGTACATTGCGGTTTCTGCTGACGGCGAGACGCCGTCAGTAGGTCTTGAATAATTCAGGGTTTGGGTTGCAAAACAGCGTTCTAATATTATCTTTTTCAGACTATCCGCACCTGAACAATAATGTGCCGATATCAGCAGCAATAATTTTCAAGCCCTGAAGTGTGTCATACTCCTAAAATGCAACACCATCCACCGAGGAACAATTATGCGCATCCAACCAATCTCGTTCGTATTTTTGGCTTGTTTTTTTTGTTACCTGAGCCCGGCTGCCGAGCTGGAGTTATTCGCCCCCGGTAAGATTCTGCCAGTGATAATGGCAGCGGATGCCTCCCCCAACACCCGACAAGCCAGCGAAGACCTGCTGTTTTACTTGGAAAAGGTCTCAGGCCAGCATCCGCAGCTGCCCTCCGCTGTGACAACAGACCTCCCCACGACGGGAGCGATTTGGCTGGGGCCGCAGCCGGCCTTGGCCAACGTCTTCCCCGGCCTTGATTTATCCTTCCAGCATCCGGAGGAAACACGAATCTACTGCGATGGCAAGAACTTGCTGATTATCGGCAAGGATGTCGTGCGCGGTGAAGGCAAGACGCTGTTGCAGCGCGAAAGCGGCACCGCGAATGCCATCTATACTTTTATCCAGGATGACTTGGGCGTGCGCTGGCTCTGGCCAGGCGAATTGGGCACCGATTACCTGCAGCAAGAACGCCTGAGCATCGCCACCTGTGATAAACGCTACCATCCACAAATCCTGACTAGGACGATCTTCCTAAGGCCCCAACTCTCTAAAGATTGGCTGCGTTTTCAGCGGATGCTGTTTGCCGGTCGAGGCAGTCTGGATAGCTCTCCCGGCAGCAGTGGTGGGCACGGCTTCAATGACTGGTGGCCGCGATTCTGCAAGAGCAACCCGGAATATTTTGCACTGCAGCCGGATGGCACCCGTGGCACCTATCCCGGTCCTGGCGTGGACAACCCTAAAGACCATAATTACTGGACCAAGAAAATCTGCAAATCGAACCCCGCCGTCTGGCAGCAATGGATCACAGATGTTTTGCAAGACTTAGAAAACAACCCGGGCCTGAGTTACCCCAGTGCCGGCGCCAGTGACGGCCACAATTCTGGTATTTGTGTGTGCCCGAACTGCAAAGCCTGGGACCGCCTCGATGCCGAGCCATTTACCTTCAATTGGAAGGGCAAACAAGAAGAATACGTGCATCTGAGCGACCGCTTCGTGACATTCTGGAATAACTTGGCCAGGCTGTTGAAAGAGAAACTGCCTGAGCGAGACGATGTATTGCTGCAAGCGATGGCCTACGGCCCCTCTACTACCCCGCCTCTGGGCGAAGGACTGGCCGACAATACTATGCTGGCTTTCGTCTCCAGCTTCCCCTTCGCGACGCCGGAATCTCGGCAAACCAACAAAGATCGCTGGCTGGGCTGGTCGCAAAAAGCCCCCAATATGTTCTATCGTCCCAACTGGTGGTATTTTGGCGGCGGCGTCTGGTGCCTGCCGGAAATTTCCTTCCAAGAGCTCGCCGAAGATTTTCATTTCCTGGGTGCGAATGCTTGTATGGGCCTGTTCGTCGATGGCGCCCGCGAAGCCTGGGCCACCGCCGGGCCGATGTATTATCTGCTGGCTCAGCTGACTTGGAATTGCCAAGCGGATGAAAAGGCCATTCTGAAAGACTACTTCCAACGCGGCTTTGGGCCGGCCGCCGAAGCCGTAGAGGATTACTGGCGGGTCTGGGAAGACGCCCGCCGACAGGTGATGGACACAACAGACATCAAGCTGTCTTCGCGCTATCGGCTAGAGATTTATCAGGCCATCCGCAAAATCTATACTAACAGCGCCTTGGTACAAGCAGACGCCTGCTTGAAACGGGCCGAAGCCGCCGCTGCTGATTCGGAGCTCTACAGCCAGCGAGTCGCGTTCGTCCGAGCCGGGTGGACGATCACCGATCTGATGTTCAAGTCAGCTGACGAAATGGACCAGGTGCGCAAAACCAGCGGTACTGACAAAGCGGCAGTAGCTAAATCACTGTCTTACTGGCAGCAGATCAAAGATACCATCAAGGCGCATCCGAACAGCATCGAATCAGGGCAACTGATGAGAGCTATGCAAGGCA
>CAZUCG010000538.1:0-2320 GCA_964619145.1 uncultured Lentisphaeraceae bacterium
GTCAGGCCGGCTACCCTGGGAAACCTGATGCCCCCCCCTTCCCTCCCCCTCTCCTGCCGGCCGGCAGGAGAGGGGGAGGGAAGGTGAATTTAACCTAGTTTTATCCTACGGCAGTTCTTCTATGGAGACGTCATCGACCCACGCAGTGCCAGAGCAGTTCATCAGGCGCAGGTTAAAGTAGGAATGTTTGCTGTTGGAGACATCTTCGCCGGTAGTATGGACAAAGCTCAGATGCGTCCAGTCCATCGTGCCAGTCAGCCAGTTGTGCTGTGGGAACCAACGATTCGCATCATCCCAGAGATTTACGCAGAATCCCGAGGCCGAGGGCTTGAGCTTTACTACGTTATCAAGCTTGACCTGCAGGCTGATCAGATATTTGCGGTTCGACTTGAGCTTGCCGGTGATGGTCTGGCCAATACTGGCACCAGGAAGCTTGTGGGCAGAGATTTTCATCGCATAGGGTAGGCTGAAACAGACTTGCTCGTCTAATTCACAGAGGAAGACATCTGCTGCCGGCTCGCTGCTATGCCAACCATTAAAAACACCCTTCTCATAGACGCCCCAATGCCGACCGCTCGCTTTGAGGAACGGCACGTCGTCAAACGAGCCACCATACAGCACCTCTTTGCCGCTGGGACCCATAGTGCCGAAATTCTCTAGGTCGTGGAAACCGCGAGCAAATTGACTCCAGATATACAGTGCCTGGTGAGTCGTGGAGGTGCCTAGAATGCGGTTGCGACAGAAGTTCGCCGGAAAACCATCCTCCTTTAAGTCTGCCAGTGAGCTGCGTGGGATGGTAACGGCGACCGAAAAACCGCCCTCGTTTTGGGCAAGGGCTACTGTGGCATTGGCATCCCAGCTGAAATCGCTTTGCGAAGATTGGCCGAATTTTTCATAACGAATATCGGTGATAGAGCCCAATGAGTTGATGATCAGCTGGTAGTATATCTTGCGGTCGCCAGAGGGATTCAGAAAAATCTCCACCGAGTTATCGCGCCAGATATCCGGGTCATCGGAAGCGCGTTTTTGGGCCACGACGTCGTGGAATTGCGGTTCAGCGCAGTCGAATTTCAGCAACAGGTTCTCGGCCGTCAGCTCGGCGCTGACCGTGGTATCGACCAAGTCGGGGCGCCCGGAGTCTGGCTTAAAGGGGCGCAGCTTGACACAGCCATCGGGTAGGCGTAAACGCAATCCGCGCACTGCGGAGGTCTTATCAAGGTAGTTCTTGGCGGCCTGTAACAGATTGTCAAGATATTCCCGACGGAACAGCGCCACCCGCTTGGCCTGCAGCGAATCCGCCACGGTCAGCTTGCCGGCTTGGTCGAAATCGGCTGTGATTTCTGCCAGGACTTCCGGGGTGTAGATGTTGTGCCAGATATCGTAGTCGGAGGGCACCGCCGCGATCGGTCCCAGCGGGGTATCGACCGAGCGGCCGGAAATCTGCTTGAGCCAGATGTCCTCAAAGCGCTCCATTATTTTCTGCAGCACTTCGGCGGCTGGGCCGAACATCAGTTGGTAGTGCTCAGCTAGCAGCGCTTGGTAGTCCACGCTGTTATCCCAGGCAATTTTGCACTGGATATAGTAGTTCAGATAGAAATAGAGAAAACGGTCACTCTCTGATTCCATATACATCCCAAAGATATATGGTGCCAAGGATTGGTAGTATTTGCCGACCGAACGCGGAGTGGGTGCGGGGATGCCAGGCATAGCGCGGCTACCGAACTTGTTGGCGTAATTCCAGAGCCAGACTTTCCGACCGAGCTTCGCCACCCACGACTTAATTTCGGCGTTGTCGCGCGCCAGTTGTTCAGGATTGACTTCGCTCCAAGGGCCACTCTCTGCCACCATCACATTCACGTTGTCGGGGATTGCCCGTTTTGGCACCGCCCGATACGGATGGTATGCCATCATATTGAGTTGTCCATCTACGCCGTCTTCTTTCAGTCTTTCCGCCCAGTCAATCACGTTGTTCCAGACTAGCTCAGTGGCATAATATTTTCCAGAATTGTAAGCCGCCTGGCAGCGCTCGCATTTGCATTTAAAGAAGCTATCTTGCGGCATCACATCGACATAAGGTTTCCTAAAGGTCGGAAAAGCCCATTCCACCTTGCCTCTCCAGACCGCACCGCGGTCACTGGCTGGGCGATCTTGCAGGTAGGCTTTAATGTCCTGATAGATCTCTTCCGTGACGCCACTGGACAGACAGAGTTGCCCGGGGTGGGCCATAGCTGGGTTGTTATGACGTTGGCCATTGTCCATTAAGGCGAAATAATCCGGCTGGCTTTTGTTGAAGCGTTCCAGGAAACCGAAGCCATTCAGG
>CAZUCG010000539.1:0-2314 GCA_964619145.1 uncultured Lentisphaeraceae bacterium
GAATAAGCCGAAGTCTCTCCGCGACGAAATAAACGAAACCACCCATCGGAAAAAGCGGTCTTATATGGAGGCGGCGCAGCGATATCTGATTGCAGCCGCACAGCAGGGAAATCAGTACGCGCAGTATCTCCTTGGCAAGCTCAACCTGATGGGCAAGGATGTTCCAAAGGACAAAGCTGCCGCTGTCCGGACTTCATTGAAAAAACGCTTGACAAAACTGCGGTTCGAGGACAATTCTCCAGACAAGACCTTAAGAGCCACCGGGCGCTGCAAATCAACTTGTTTGGCCAGGTAGACAACTGCCATCGCCCCACGCCCTACTTCATTGATTATTTGATATCTATAATTGCCGACTACTAATGTCCCCGGCTCAAGATATCCCGCTGCACTAATTGAACTCATAAAGACCTCAGAATATACACAAAGCGCAAACAAGCGTAACCGCCAGTCTCGCAAAATATACGTAAAGTATAGTAATTTAATTCCCATTTCAACTATAACAACCCCAAGCACTCTATTTTGCCATTTTTTCCCTCTCCTTAAATGGTGATGGGCGGGGCTGCTGAAATATGGGTAATTAGTGGGTATATTTACGACTCTGACAATCGGCATTTATGGCACGTGAATTGCTAAAAAAAGCCTTCCCCCTGCTAAACGCGCTATCCTCTAGCATAAAAACAGCTAGTTCAAGGCGCAATCACAAGGATAACAGCGCCTCGGCCGCCTGCTGTCCCCAACGGCTCCAGGGCAAGGCACGCGCCCGCTGCCAACCGGCCGTGCGCAAATCCGCTCGCAGGCTTTCGTCAGTGGCAATTCTTACTAACAGAGTCCGCAATTCATCGTCTGCAGTCGTGGTAAAAGCCAGCCCTGCCCCGCCGGCTACTTCCAGTAAAGCCGGCTGTTGGCTGTGCAAAACCGGGCATCCCGCGGCCATCGCCTCCAGCACTGGCAGGCCAAAGCCCTCGTGCAGAGATGGCATTACCAGTGCCAGCGCACGTTGATAAAGCCCTGTCAAATTGGCATCGCTGACTCGTCCCAACCACAACACCTTGCCCGCGCCACGCCAAGGCCGCAATGCTTGCACTACTGGCGAGGATTTCCAAGCCGCTCGACCAACAATCAGCAGCGAACAGCGACAACTCGCGGCGGCTTGTGAGTAAGCAGACAACAACAGTGGCAGATTCTTCTTCGGCTCAATATTTCCGACGAAGAGGAAATACCGCTCTGGGATTGGGAACGTACATCGCGTGGCTGTATGGAAACGCTCGAAGTCAACCCCCCAGGGTGCGACCTCGATTTTCTTAGCCGCGACTCCCAATAAAGTCATCAATCGCTCTGCTACATGTTGAGTTGGCACCAGGCACTGGGTTGCCCTGCGGACACTACCGGGCAGCAAACAGCGCATTTGCCAAGCATTTCCCCAGGAGCAAAGTTCAGCTGCCTCCAAGGCAATAATATCGTGCACATTCAATAATGTCGGAAGCTGATTACGCAGCGGCAGCGTATAAGCTTGCGCGTGCACTGCCTCAACACCTGACTTGCGCAACAACGCTGGTAAGCAGAACTGCTGCCAGGCTATTCGACCGGCAGGCGAAGAAGCCCAGCGCGGTGGCGTAATATTTACGGCCCCGGGAAATTGCAGCCGAGAATAGACTTCCACCCTGTTTTTCTCGCATAAGCAGGAGACTTCAGCAGTAACCGCGTGTTTGACCGCCAAGTGTACCCCAGAAGCCGGCTCGCGATATATACTAGCGTCTATAGCGACCTTTTTCAACGTTATAACTCCATTTTGCACATTTTGCCAGTTAAATTCCCCAAGCGCGTTGCTCTCGAGCCCCTCAGCTCTCAAAGGTATTGGGCCGTACTGAAATTTAGCCTGTTTTTACCTACTTGTCAAGAGATAACTCGCATCAAGCAAAACACAGCCGTGGACTAGTAATCTTCCAGCTCTGTATCAATACTAAAGGTAATTTTTGCAGCAAGCTGAAACAGTTAAATGGTTGTCAATAGCAACCAGCCTGGCTAAAAATACGCCTTCTGGTCTAACAACACTAATTTTGTTGAATTATCCTCCTTGCAGTTGCAAATTTGCTGCCAGGGCATACATTTATTTGCTGAAAATCAATTTGCTTTTTGCAGCGCCAACGCACTGCTACTGCCAACTCTTCTACTTGGCGTACTATTTTTATCGGCAAGTAGTCCACACTTGCTCTGGGCGCTAGTCCAGCGCATTTTTCTGTCTATTCCGCGGTCAAAATTGTTTTGCTTTTTCGAACCCTCTCTAACTCCATTGCTCCAATGCCTGAACAGCCTA
>CAZUCG010000540.1:0-2310 GCA_964619145.1 uncultured Lentisphaeraceae bacterium
ATAAGAGCTTCCAGCTCTTGCCCAATAATCAACGGCATTTTATCGCACCCTGGATAGCGGCAGCTGATCACCCGATTACCGCCGGCGTGCCTTTCGCCGCCCTACCGCCGACCCGCGCCTTGAAATACTCCGTCCCCGGCACGGTGTTGGCCAAGGTCGGCGAGCATCCATTGCTGGGTATTTTTTCCTATGGGCAAGGGCGGGTAGCGGCCGCATCCTGGGCTACTGACGGTCGCGAAAGAGACGGCTATTATCTAAAATATACTTCGCCGGTAGTGCTGCCGGTGATGCTCTACAATCCTCCCCAAAATATGGCTTACCACTATTGGGAATACCAGATTTCATTATTGGCCAAAATGATCTACTGGGCAGCCGGCTGTGAGACGAATGTGCAAGGGTCAGTCTCGGCAGAGCCAGGGATGTTCAAAGCTGAACTAACTGCCGGTAACGCTCAAAAAGTACAAGTGTTGCTTGCCATTCGGGATAAAAATTACCAGATAGTGGAGGAACATAACCTGGAAGTGTCTCTGCTACAAGGCAAAAACGCTGTCCAGATGCCGTTCCAGCAACCGACCCTGACCGGCTGGTGCTTCGCAGATTGCCAGGTCAAAAGCGAGGCCGGGGTGGAATGGTGGGGGACCGCCGCTTTTAAGGTGACAGCGCCGGTTAGTATCGGCAGCTTAGAAATGCCCTCAAAGGTCTGGAAAAAAGAAGAGCCGCTGACCGGTAAAGTCAACTTGACTGGTAATGCCCAGGTCCGCCTGACTTTGTCCGACAGCTTCGGCAATGTCTTCGCTAGAGGAGAAGACGCTGATTTCAGTCTGCCGCTGCAGGATTGCCGCAGCTATGCCTGCACCTTGCTGGTCGAAGTACTGCAGGATGGCAAAATCGTTGACAGTTTGCAACGTAAACTGCCGCTCTTTGGCCGTCCCGATGAACGTGAAATGCAGGTCTCTTTCGGCTGGCCAAGTATGTCTAGCCAAGCCGTGCAGCTCTTCCTGACACCGTACTATTTGCAGATCCTGCGCGACTATGGCGCTAACGCGATGAAGCCTTTCAAGACGGACCTCCCTTGTGAAATTATGCTGGCTAGAGAAACTGGCCTGCCTTTCGTCTGCTCACAGGGTATGGCTTCCGCAGGCGGGAAATTCCCCTATGACACATCACGCCAGGTCGAGAGCAAATTCGACTTGCTGCGGACACCCTGCCTGAGCGAATCAGGATTTAAAGACCAGCTCGAGGAAGATAACGCCCAAGCCGCCCCGGGCGATGAATTCGGGGTGGTTTATCGCAGCGGCCCCGATGAATCAAATAGCATCAGTAATTGGGAAGGATGCTTCTCAACAGCTTGCCAACAGGAATTCCGACGCTGGCTGCAGAAAACTTATGGCTCGCTTGAGGCCTTGAACCAGAGCTGGTTGAGCAATTATCAGGATTGGCAGGAGATCATTGCATTGACTTCCGACGAAGTGCGAGGTAAACCATCGTATGCGCCTTGGCTGGACCATCGCTCCTTTAACGACTGGAATCGCTCTGATGCCATCGCTCGCATTGTCAAGGGCATTAAACGCTATGACCCATCTTTGCGTTATTCGCTGTCTGGGACACAAGAAGCCAAGGCCTTCAATGCTTGGGAATGGTACGGCATTATGCAATCACTTGATGCCATTGAGAGCTATGTCGGCGAACAAACCGTGATGCAGCGCTGTTTCAGTAAGGGACGCTTCCCGTGGTCAGTCTGGCTCGGCTATGATGCCAGCTATGATAGTATGAATGGAAGAATGCTCAGCAGTTTGTTCCAGGGAGCGACCGGCTTCTGTATCTATAGCGGGCGATTCTACGTCAATCCAGATTATACCCTACCTGACTTGGGGAAGGACTTGCAACGGGTTATTGCGCGCTATAAAAATGGCTTTGCCGAAAGCATTATGAATGCTGAGACTCTGACTTACCCCATCGCCTTCTATTACTCGCCAGCATCCATCAAACTCGACTGGCTGCTGGATTTGGAAAAGTATCGCCTGGGCGGCATCCAGGGCACGCGGACCCTGCTGGAGGAACTGAGCCTGACCTATGATTATGTCGCGGCTCCGCAAGTAGAAGAAGGTAGTGACATCCTGACTAAATACCGGCTACTTTATTTGTCGGTGAATACCTCGTTGTCAGCTCGCGAAGTGACTGCGTTGCGCCAGTTTGTTGCTGCTGGCGGGACCTTGATTGCAGAATTGGCAGTCGGAGCTTATGACGGCCACGGCAAACCGTATCCCGTCAATCAATTGGCCGATGTGTTCGGCTTGCAGGCAGGTAACG
>CAZUCG010000541.1:0-2304 GCA_964619145.1 uncultured Lentisphaeraceae bacterium
GCCTAGTGGAAAGACAAGCTTCTTCCCTAGGTCCCAACTTCAGGACGTGACCAATGAGTTAAGTGAGTCCCTTGCTACAGAAAGACGACTTATTGAATTTTTTGAAAGGCCGTATTTTGGGCAAACTTTTCTTTGCTGGCGATGCTCACTTGTGAGATTTTGTTTCGGGTTTATATTTCGCTCATAGTTATGTTCTGCTTTACTTGGAGCAGAATTGTTATCAACCAGCAAAGGGGAACTCAGGTTATGGCAAAGTTAACGATTTTAGGCAGTGGCGCAGCTGAAGGTATCCCGGCGATATTTTGTGATTGCCGGGTTTGTCGCGAAGCCTGGAAGAATGGCGGCAAAGATTTGCGGATGCGCAGCGCCTACCAATTAAGCGAGCGAGTCAGAGTAGATTTTGGTCCTGACAGCCTGGCCCAGGAGCATAAGTTCGCTCTCCATTCCGAAAAATTGCGACATCTGTTCATAACTCATAGCCACGAGGACCACTTCTATCCTCATCTTTTGAATTACCGCCGGCCTGGTTTTTCCATTGTGCCTGAAGACAATATTCTTAATCTCTACGGTAATCCTGGAGTCATCCGTGAGCTCAGTCTGCATTTCTGGCAGAAAAATTATGCTAGCTTCGATGGCGATTATCAAAAATACCGCCTGAAGCTTGTCCCTCTGCAGCTTTTTCAGGAGGTAGAATTGCCAGAGGATGATATGACTTTCTATCCACTACTGGCAGACCATTTTTTCAAAGATACCGAGATACCGAATATCTATGTTTTCCGACACGGCCAAAGTTGGGGGATGATTGCTAACGACACGGGGTACTACCCTGATGAGACCTGGAAATTCCTAGAAGAGAAAAAATTCGCTTTGGACCTGGTGATTTCTGATTGCACCGGCGGAATCTTAAACTATGGCCGCGGACACCATAGTGGGACGTTTATGCTGTCAGCCAAAAAACGCCTGGAGGAGATCGGTTGCGTTATCCCCGGCAAGACACGCTTCGTAGTCAACCACTTCTCTCACAATGGTCAGGCGACTCACGCAGAATTGGAAGAGCATTATGGCCCACTGGGCATCGAGGTCGGCTATGACGGTATGGAAATTGCTTTCTAACTGAGCAAAAATTCCACAAACAAACTGCGCCAGTTTCTGACAAGGTCAGCTTAAGCAGGCGCAGTTCGGTTCAAGGCGGTGTTTGCTATCAGTGGCAATAGGTATTTGTAGCCCTGCCAATTAGCCTGCCCTCCCCCCGAATATCAAGCTGCGCTGTTTGGCTGCTCTGTGAGGTCGATCAATAGATTTCCAGCGCCTGTTTTTTCTCCCACGCTTCGATGGCCGCCCAAGCGGTAAAATTGGCACTGGCTGCTAATTCCACATCAATGGGCGAGGCTGTCTTATTCACGACACATTGACGGAATGCCTCCAATTCGGCATAATGCCCTTTGTCAACGTGGACCTGTTGGTCATAATAGTAGCCATATTCCTTGTCGGCTGAGGTGATATTACTGCGGAAGGTAATTAGTTTGGCTTCCATCTCCTGCCGAGGTGTAACATAGGTCTCTTTGCCGATGGTATAAGGGTACAGATGACGATTAAATTCGCCTTCTGCACCCACGACGTTCAATTCGCAAAAGAAGTAACCCGCTATGGTCGTATAGTTGGTATTGATTTCCAGGTATTCCTTGGGGAATCCGGCAGTAGAATTATCCCCAGCGATGATCACCGCAGTGATATCTTCTGGGTATTCCAGAGTTATAACGTTGTTAGTATTGCCACCGCCAGCGGTAAAGACCCGCCGCGGCTGCAAGCCAGTCAACCAATCGAGCAAATTGAAGATATGAGTTGCTTCGTGAATAATGGTCGATTCCCGCTGCACCATAATGGCGTCATAATGCGACTTCGGCCACAGGATAGCTTCGCCGACAATCCGGTAAATGATAGTAGTCTCACCCTTACGCAGGCGGCGATAGTACTGGGCCGCATCTTGCATCAATGGGCTAAAGGGCCGATTGAAGCCAACCATAAAGGGTATTGGCGAGCCACGCAGCAATGCACGCATCCGTTCAGCGTCTTCTGGCGTACAGCAGAGTGGCTTCTCCACAAACAACGGCTTGCCGGCAGCCACTGCGGCTGCCATTATGGGCAGACGGAAATCGGGCTTGGTGGCACAGATTACCAAATCTATCTCTGAGTCCCGAAAGATTTTTTTGAAGTCAGTGGTGACATATTCAGGTTTGTATTCGGTGCGCAATTCCTGCAGCGCCTCTTGATTCAGGTCACATAAGGCCCGAATATGCATCCCCT
>CAZUCG010000542.1:0-2304 GCA_964619145.1 uncultured Lentisphaeraceae bacterium
CCTGTCTCTATGGCCTTTGCGGATAAAATTTCCGGTAGGCTGAGTTTGCTTTTAAAATCGCGGGCAGATCACCAGTCATCGGATAGAAGGTTACGCCGTTTTCTGTTACCGGGTCTCCGGCAATAGCAAAGCCGAGATGCCGGTAAAAGCGCTGCTGGGCGGCAATTCCTGAAATCACCAGTGTTTGCAAGCCGTGCTGGTCAAGTTCGGCAAATAATGCGGCTGCCAGTGCGATCGCAAGGGAGCCGCAGCGGTATTTTTTCAGGAGAGCAAACAACCGCACTTCGGCGGTTTTCCCTTCTGGCAAGTGAGCAGCCAGTGTCTTTCCGAACTTCATTACTGCGGAAAAGGACGGCTGCCAATGGGCACAGATCATACCGGCCACCCGGTCACCGTTCCAAGCAATCCGATAGATATTTTTGGGGTGGAATTTATCCACTAGACGAGCGTTGACCTGGGGAGGATGCTGGGGGAACTCGCTTGCGAATACCTGATGGTTGAGCTGCCACATCGAATCAATTTCGGCTTCAGTTTTTGGCTCTTTGATCAGCATAGAATTTCCAAGGGGGCGGGGAGGATGGTCGGGTGGTGGCCCGACTTCAGTTTGACTTCAAAAGCCCGTTCAGTTGGGAGAATTCAGTTAATTCGGCATCTTCTTCTTGGGCAAGGGAGCTGATCATTCTGCTGTCAATACCGGTCCTCTAAAATGTGGTCCTGGCCAGCAGATTGATTTTTGGATACGCTGGGGTCAAGGTAGCGGGACGCAAAAGCGGCCTTTGCTGGCGGCTAAAACAAAAGCGCTGATATTGGGCATTTTTTTCAGATACTGAACAAAAACCAAGACTGTATGACTTGCTGCTTGACTACGCAAAAGATACCTCTTGTTTTTCTACTTCGCAAGCAGAAGAGGTAAAAAGAAGTCGAGCCGCGCGATTTTTTCTGAAAAAATCTCTCAGCGGGGTGTTTTTTGCGTCTGCTGGGGCAATTGCGGAATTTGTGATTATATTCATCCTTAGACCAATAAGGCATCGGTATCATTCAGTTTGGAGTTGCCTTCATCAGGTCCAGAACTTGACAAGTATGATTTTCGAAAAATCGGGAGTTGAGCGTATGGAGACAATCATTTTAACTGCCCCGGAAGCGCGGACATTGGGGTGTCTGCTGGAAAAAGAAGCCACGACTCCGGACTATTATCCCCTGACCTTGAATAGTTTGCAGTCGGCTTGCAACCAGAAATCCAACCGTCAGCCAGTAGTTGACTATGATGCCAAAGAAGTCGTCCGGGCACTGAATGGTCTGCGCGACAAAAAATTGGCTGTGTTGATCGGGCAGGCAGGAGCCAGGGTTCCTAAATATCAGCATAAGGCACGAGAGACTCTGGGGTTGCCGCCAGATCAGCTGGCCTTGCTGACCAACCTGATCTTGCGCGGTGCGCAGACTGCCGGAGAATTGAAGGCGCGCAGTGAACGGTTCTGGCAATTTGAGAGTCAGGAGCAGGTGGAGGCGCTGCTGGAAAGTATGAGCAGCCAGACGGATGCTCCCTATATCATAAAATTGCCCCGGCAGCCTGGCAAACGTGAATGCCGCTATATGCATTTGCTTTGCGGCATACCGGAACTGGCCGAGGAGGAATTACCCGGTGTGTTGCCGGAGAGCGCCCGCCTGGAAGTCGCGAAAGAAGAAGGCCGGATCAGCCAATTGGAGTCCCAAGTAGCCGAATTACAGAATCAATTGGCGGAATTAAGAGATGACTTTCTGGAATTTAAGAAGATGCTGGAATAAAGCGCTTGCAGCGTTTGCCAAGGCTAACCTCTCCCACGCCTGCTATACGTCAACCCGTTCAGCGCTTATAAGCCAAATTTATCAGCGGCGGCTTGGATCGCATTGTCGATATTCGAGAACATCGTATCGATGTCTTCTCTTGGGATATTGAGCGACGGTGCGATGACGATGATGTCGCCGTTGTTGCGTAAGATCATCTTGTGATCCCAGCACCAATTTTTAATGAATGCGCCGAGTTTGATCTCGGGGTCGGCTTCCAGCACCAGCGCCCACAGCATTCCCATACCGCGATATTCTTTTGCAAAATCATATTTATCGACGAGTCGTTTCAGGCCTGCCGCGATGATTTTGCCTGACGCGATGGCCTGGCCAATTAGGTCTTCTTTTTGCATCAATTCAATGCTGGCTAAGGCGACGGCGCAAGAGATGGGATTGCCGCCGAAGGTGCCACCGCTGCGGAATTCCTGGCCTTTTTTGCTGAATATACTTGTAATCTTTTCACTTGTGCCGACGACTGAGATA
>CAZUCG010000543.1:0-2304 GCA_964619145.1 uncultured Lentisphaeraceae bacterium
AAACTTCGGACGCCTGGGAGTGAGGCGCCTCTTCGGCTATACCTTGCCGCTGGCGATGTCGCTGCTATTAGCCCGAGCACTGCAGATCCCGTATGGTATCGGCTCGCAGTCTTTTGACCTGGTGGAATGGCCAGTCGAGGTAATGTACCGGACTTTGTTCCGGGATGCCGAATTCGTCTATTGCCGCGATACCGACTCGATGGATTATCTGCAACAAAAGCAGTTCGAATGCAAAAAAATCGCTTTCCGACCGGATAGCACGGTTAATTTTCACAACAGCGATGACGTTTGGGCGGAGGAATATCTGCAAAAAAATGGCCTGGCTGATAAGCCATTCCTGACGATAATCGTGCGTATTTCCAGCTCGAAGGCCAACTACCACGATCCGACTGGTGGGGCGGTGACTGCCGAACGTTGCGACGCGCAAATGCGCCGCATCAAGATATTTTTAGAGCATTGGCTCCAAGAGACTGGCGGCAAGGTCCTGATAGCGCACGAGACTCGCGGAACGTTGGGCGTAGATAACGCTCGCGAATCCCTGTATGATATCCTTAGCGATGAAGCCCAGAAAAATACCGTCTATATGGATTTCTTTTGGGAGCCGGAACAGGCGCTCGGTGTCTTCAAACGTACCGCCTTGCTGGCCAGTATGGAGATCCATTCGTTGATTATGGGTATCGGTAATGGCATCCCAGTAATGCACTTGCCGTTTTGTGAATGCGGCCGTAAACGTCAGATGTTTAATGACTTGGGCTTGAATGATCTGTTGGTCGATATCGATGATGAAGACGCCACCGAGCAGATGTGCGCCATCGCTCGCCGACTGGCCGCTGATCCGGTCCAAACAAGGCAACGGCTCGATGCAGTCCGCGACCGTGTGTTGGCGGCAGTCAGATGCACTTTGAGCGAAGTCGCAGAATATTTCTGCTAATTAGCGAAGACAAAATACCCGACTCAGAATAATCTTGCGGGCCGGTTGAAGCTCGATGCGCTGGGCTGATCCAGAGATGGAAATCTTCGCCAACGCCACTCGAAAAAAGAGCGGAGAATTTTTTTCCCGGGTCGGGTTTGTTTTTTTAGTTCAGGCATTACATTATCCCGGTAACTTTTTATAGTTTACTCATACATTAGGCAACTGGTAATATCGGAGAAAAAGCTGTGAAAAACTGTGCTCCTGAGAAAATTCGGAATTTTGTTTTGGCGGGTCATGCCGGTTCTGGCAAGACGAGTTTGGCTGATTTGCTGCTATTTAAGGCTGGCGCAGTCGGTCGTTTAGGCAGAGTTGACAATGCCACTAGTGTGTCTGACTTCCGCCAAGAAGAGCAGGAGCGTAAGAGCAGTATTTACAGCAGTGTGATGCATTGCCCCTGGCAAGATGGATATTTTTATTTCATCGACACGCCCGGGAATTCTGATTTTTGTGGCGAGGCGATGAATGCTATCAATATCGCTGATATGATGGTTCTGGTTGTCGATGCGATGCTCGGCGTCGGCCCTGGCACAATCCGAGCCTGGGCACAAGCACGGGAACGTAATCTGCCAAGAGCAATTTTTATCAATGGCTGCGATCGCGACCAGGCTGATTTTGACGCTGTCTTAGAACTCCTACAGCTTAACTACGGCAAAACCGTCTGTATCCCTTATGACTTGCCTATTGGCAGCAAAACCGGCCTGACTGGCGTGGCCAAGGTAATGGACGGCGTGGAAGGCGAGTACGCTGATAGTGGCGAGGAATTCAAAAATGCGCTGATCGAGGCCGTGGCTGAGACTGACGAAGAATTGATGAATAAGTATTTTGAGGACGGCGAGCTGACCCCCGAGGATTTTTCGAACGGGTTACGCCAAGCCATTCTGACTGGCTCGGTAGTGCCGATTTTTGTCGGTAGTGTCGAAAAAGACCTCGGCGTTAATGAGCTGATGGATGCCTTGTTGGCTTATGGCCCTTCGCCTCTCGATGCAGTCACTCTGCATCTCGATGAGGGCGAAGTCGATCGTACCTCCAGTAACGCGCTGGGTTTCGTCTTTAAGTCGGTCAATGATGCGTTTATTGGCCAGATGAATTACGTGCGTATTTTTAGTGGTACTTTTAAGAGCGACTCTGAATTAGTGAATTCCAGCAAAGATGGCAAGGAAAGGGTTGGCAATCTTTTGCAAATGCAGGGCAAGGATCAGGCCGTAGTTGAAGATGCCGGTCCCGGCGAAATAGTCGCGATCGCTAAGTTGAAGAATACTGGCCTCAATGACGTCTTGGGAAATAAGAATTTTAACTGCACTTTCAGCGCAGTCGCCTACCCGCAACCCACC
>CAZUCG010000544.1:0-2301 GCA_964619145.1 uncultured Lentisphaeraceae bacterium
GGATGCTCACTTCTTCGACGGATAAATCACTGAGGTTATGCTGTATCCCCACCCGGTTAAATAAGGTCAAGACCTTGACATATTTCTGTCGCAGGCTGTCGAGATGCTGCTTTGCGGCTTGGTGTTCCTGTTCGGGCAGCTGTTGACGCCACAAGGCCAACTGCTGCGATTTTATCTGATTGACCTCCCGACGCGCCAAGTCCACCAACGGCTCCTTGATGGTGATATTCTTGCCAGTGCTGGTATCAACCAGACCGCGCCATTTTAACAGCAAAGCTTCATCCTGCGGCCCTGGCTGCCGCAAGTTCAGCTGCTCATAATGCGATAAGAACATCTCTTCCAGACGCAGATTGCTGATCAGGATATCCTGCATTTCCTGGACACATTGGCGGTCACTCAACAGGCTCCAAGTCAGAATGCGCTCACCCAAATAATAGGCGCTGTGGGCATTGACAACACAAAACAGTGCTGTCCTGGCCGGAGGCCGCTGCTGAAAGTCCTGCAGCATCGACAACAACAGCTGGACATTCCCAGCGCCGGCTGCGCCGGCAGCCAAGGCCGGAACAACCGCATTGCTGTCCAAATGCGCGCTGAACAGCACTACTTCCCGGCTGAGAACCGGATCACTGCCCGGCAACATCACCCAGAGATTGCGCAGAAGTTGATTCTGCCAGCGCGAGGGTTCAGAGATAACCCGCCCCATAACAGGCCCTGATTGTAGGCGTTGTCGCAGCGCGCCTGCGGCTGGATCGGGCAGTAAATAGCGCGGCACGGCGACATCAGTGGCATAGACCTTGGCCTGCCCTTCCAGCATCAAGGCATCGGCAGAATCTAAAAACAAAAATCCGCGGAAGCCGAAGCGCAGCAGTGATAACCAGGCCTGGCCGGAATTAAACTCCAATACCGCAATTTTATTTTGCAGCGAATGCCCTTGCACTGAAAGCAAGTCGCGTTCTTCCCCATATCCGAGGTATAGCAATTCACAAGTAAAATCTCGTTCTGGGAAATTCCCTGGTCTGGTCAAAGTAGGATGGAAGGCATATATTTCTTGTCTGCCATCCTCATCCAGCAATTGCAGGGTTGCTTTGCCGGGCAGGAAGCACGGTGCCACGAACTCCATACTGCCGTTCGGCAAGCCACTGCTCTGAAAAACTTCCTCCACTCGCTCTTGCACCAGCAAGTTACCCTCGGAGCCAGCCAATCGGTTCGGGACAGCAGCAATTAATTGCTGCAAAGACTCGAAATAGCCCTCAGCACGCACCAAACCGCTAACAAACAACCCGATTATAAGCCAGACAAAAAGGTGTTTCTTATCCATAAGCATTATTTTCTTGTCAGTTGTCTCGACTGGCCTTGATCCCAATGGCGATAATGTTTCGCTGGGTCAAGGACTTGATAAAATTCGCCAAGCTTAACAGCGCCTCGCGTTGATTCAGCTTATACTTCTCGACTAACAATTGGCTCAGTTGCCGTACGTTGCGCTCGCCATCGATGTTTTGCAAGACATAAGCCCCGATGCAGTCAAGATGGTAGCTCTTACTCCGAATCGGGGCTTGAAAACGCGACCAGAACCCCTTAGAGCGTCGTCTGCTGGTGACTAGCAGAGTAACCGTGCCATTCTCCTCGTAGGTGCATTCCAAGCCCGGGTTCAAGGCCGGCACACTAAGCAAGGCTTCTTCACGACTGATTCCTGTCGGCTTTTCGTCGTTATCGCTGTGATTGAATAACCCCATTATTACCCACCTTGCTGAAAACTACCGTTGGCACCATTTCCTACCAGCAGAGCGATTTGCTGAAGCCGCAATTACACTGCGTGGCCATCGATATGGCCAATCTTAATATCGATATCAGCACGTTTTTCTAAACGCTCAGCCTTGCCGTCCCGAATCCAGAGGATGCGGTCTGAGGCACTTAGCATTTTCATATCGTGGGTCGCAGTGATAATAGTCACGCCATCTTCTTCTTTCAGTTGCTGCAATAACGCAATCATCTCCCGGCCGGTCTCGACATCGAGATTGGCAGTCGGCTCGTCAGCCAAAATGATGACTGGTGAATTGGCGATAGCGCGCGCTACCGCGACTCGCTGCTGTTGCCCACCAGATAACTCGTAGGGTCGATGGAAGAGGCGTTCGCCCAGACCGACTTTATGCAGAATTTGAGCCGCCTTGTTGCGGGCGGCATCTGTGCCCACACCGGCAAAAATCATCGGCAGAGTCACGTTTTCCAAGGCGGTCAGCACAGGCAGGATATTATAAGATTGAAAGATGTAGCCGATTTTATGGCAGCGCATCCAGGCCAGCT
>CAZUCG010000545.1:0-2270 GCA_964619145.1 uncultured Lentisphaeraceae bacterium
GTGGTGGCACCGCTCACCTTGCCAGCGAACTGGGACTTGCTGAGCACCAAGTCGTCAAGACTCTGATAATGGAGACTGACGCCAAGAGACCTCTGGTTATTCTTATGCACGGTGACCGCAGCGTCTCGCTAAAAAACTTGGCTCGTTTTCTGGGTGTCAAGGCAGTATCTCCTTGCGCACCTGCCCAGGCCGAGCGCTATTCCGGTTATAAATGCGGTGGCACCTCGCCCTTCGGACTGCGTCGGCAAATGCCGATTTATGTCGAACAGAGCATCTTGGATTTTGCTTTTTTCTATATCAACGGCGGCCAGCGTGGTTTTGTGCTGCAGATCACTCCAACCGACCTGCTGCGGGTGCTGAATCCGACTCCGCTGCAAGTCGCCAACGAAAGCTGGACTTGAATACTGCTAGGCCAAAAAGAGGTCAACTGCCGCCTAAATAACGCGCCGAGATCGCGGTAGTAGAACCGCCCGAGGATTTTTATAATATGCAGCGCTACTCGCTAACCATTTTCTGCCTGCTGTTGCTATTGCTGCCAGGATTATTATTGCAGCAAAGCCGTGAACATCCCTACCAGGTAGCAGTATTTAATACTGTCGGCGAAATACGGCTCTGGAGCAAAAATGCCCAGGCCTGCAATGCTAGTGCTCGCGAAATCATCGCGGCTTGGCAAGAACTGCATCGGACGTTGAACCTATTTGCTCCGGAAAGCGAACTCTCCCAGCTAAACCGCAGCCCAGTAGGTGAGGCATTTGCCTGTTCCGAGAGACTATGGGCAGTGCTGCAGGTGGCCCGCGAGGTCTATGCCCTCACAGATGGCGCTTTCGATGTCAGCATCAGCCCGCTGATGCATTTATGGGGTTTCCGAAAACAGCGCTCAGAATTGCCCACGGACGAGGAGATCGCCGCCATTTTACCTAGCGTAGGCTTGGAAAAAATACACTTTAACGCTGCTAATCGGACAGTGACTTTCACCCGACCTGGTATGGCCTTGGATTTTGGCGGCCTGGCCAAGGGCTACGCGTTAGACCTAGCCAACGAGATCCTAGACAAAAATGGTCTCGACTGTTATCTCCTCGATCTAGGCGGAAATATCTATTGTACTGAAAAGTTGCCTCCTGGACGCAAGCAGCCTTTTCAAATCGGCATCCGTGATCCCAGCGATGCTGGCAAAATTTTTAAGGTCCTCTCCATCCGCAACAGTTTCGTCTCTACCAGCGCCAATTATGAGCGCGGCATCCGCATTGGGGAAAAGAAAATTGGCCACATCATTGATCCGCGCAGCGGCCAGCCGGTCGACAACCGCTCTTCGGTGACCGTAGTCACTAGCCGCGGCAGTTATTCCGATGCCTTCTCGACTGCCGTCTTCGTCGCTGGTCCTGCGATGGCCGACAAACTTAGTGCTACAGTCCCACGGACCTCTTTCGAGCTCTTTCCCTAGGCAAGGGTTACAACTGAGCTTAGACAAGGCCGTCACAGCGACCTACGAAAAGCAGCGCCAAGAATGGCCGGCAGGCAACCAATATCCAACTTGAAAGCAGAGTCAAAACAGTGATGACAGGACACGGGTGGGGGGGGCGGTAATGATTAGAAACCCGCCTGGAGTAAATCTTCCATCCGCACAGACTTTTGCCCGCTATAAGGCTCCAACAGACTGCAGACATATTTGCCAATCAAGTCGGCTTCTAAATTCACCTCAGCACCTGCGTGCAGAAGTCGCAGGTTCGTACTCTGCCAAGTATGCGGAACTAGGCAGACGGTCACGCTCTCAGGCGTCAGTTCCGCAATCGTCAATGAGACGCCATTGATGGCAATGCTGCCTTTGGGCACTACTGGGAAGTCTTTGGCCGGCGGGCGGGCAATCCGCAACGCGATATCGCCATCCCGCTGGCTGATGCCAAGCACTTTTGCAGTCAGGTCGATATGGCCAGAGACCAGATGGCCGCCTAATTTCCCACCCAAACGCAGGGCGGTCTCCACGTTCACGGCTTCACCAGTCCGTAAATATTTCAGATTTGTTTTCTGCAGTGTTTCCTGCAGGGTATAAAAAGTCAGCCCCCCCTCGGAGAATTTTTCCAAGGTCTGACAGGCGCCATTGATCGCGACTGAATCGCCGAGGGCGAAAGCACTCGGCGGGATAGCACTACTAATCACTAATTGTGCGCCATTACCCCGGGGGGTAAATTGCACTACTGTACCGATATCTTCAACTATTCCGGTAAACATTCTTGCACCATCCTGTCAGTAATATGTCCTGCCCTAGGCACACA
>CAZUCG010000546.1:0-2261 GCA_964619145.1 uncultured Lentisphaeraceae bacterium
TGATTCCTTGGATTTGCCTTTGCCCAAGCGCAGCCGCCAGCAATACTCGGGTGTCTACGATGAGTGTGTGGGCTTTGAATACCTTTTTAGCTACCTGAATAATCTCCGTTTAGTTGACTCGATTATGCCGGTCATTGATGAATTTACCTTGCCACCGAAAATTGTCCAGGCGCGGAATATCTTTATGGACTTGAGCCTTTTCAGCTCCTTCTTGGACGGTCCCGAAAATCAGCCTGTGCGACAGGGAAAAATAGGTGGATTTTTGCAGTATGTGCGTTCGCTCTTGTCGTTACGAGAAAAGATTGTCCAGTCGGCCTTGGACTTCTGCCCTGACAAAGGGCGACGGGAGTACTATATCGGAATGGGCATCGCCTCGTTGCTTGGAGTAGGTGCAATCGCCAGCACAGAAAGCAAGTTGGCACTAGGTCTGGATTTTGCCAATTTTCGCCGGGAATTGCAAGTGATGAACAGCAGCTACGATGATTTAAGGCCTGAGGAGGCCATAATGGTACGCGACTTGATTATTCGGCAAGGAATGCCAGGCGACCCAGTAGTTCGCAGGATGATGAGTTTTCGCTAACGCAAGGGCGTCCTCTGGTCAAGGTTATGGGGCGCTCAACACAAGCAGTATATTTTACAAGATTAGGCATGCTGAAAAGAGTTTTCGACAGTTTGGAATGCGCTTTTGCTTTGCATACTGGTAATGTCAGAAGCAACAATGAGGATGCAGTACTAGTTTTGCCGCAGTTCGGTTTTTTTGCGGTAGCTGATGGAATGGGCGGCGCCTCCGCTGGGGAAGTCGCCAGTACTATGGTTGTTGAAGCCTTAGAGAACGCAATGCGGACCTTGTCAAGCTTGGTACCAGCGGAGCGGGAAAGCGCGGTGATCCGTACGGCCGTCCAAGTCAATAATGTCATTGGTACCTATCGGGATGAACATAAATTCGCCAGTATGGGTTCGACCTTGGCCTGTTTGTTGTTTAATCCTTGGGATTGGCATTCTGCGACCATTTTTAATGCTGGAGATAGCAGGGCATATCGGTTTCGGGATGGCTTGTTGGAGCAATTGAATGAAGACCATACCTTGGCCAGTCTTAACAATCTCTCAGAAGAAGAAGTGCTGCCGCCGCATCGCGGCATTTTGACCAATGCCTTGGGGCTGGGGGCGGATTTCTTTCTTGACCGCACGACAATCGACTTAAAGCGCAATGATGTCCTTCTAATCTGTTCAGATGGTCTGACACGGATGGTTAGCGATGCAGTCTTACAAGACATTTTCCGTACTTGCAAAAACATTCCTTGTCAGCGGCTGGCGGAGCGGTTGTTGGCGGAGGCGTTGAATAGCGGTGGTCGTGATAACATTTCCATAATTGTAGTTCGAGTCGAGCGTTCTTGGCCTAGGCATTCTCCGACTGAGGCAGAATGGGCGCGGGAAGTTCAGGCCCAGGAACGTAATGTCAATGATTTATCGGATACCGTAGAAACTGCTTAGGAGGCATAAAAGCAAAGATGTACATTGATTCCCAGGCGATAAGTGTTTTATTTTCGAATTATCTTTAATCCACTACAAAAGAAAGGAAAAATCATCATGAAGACAAATTTACTACGTGCTTTTTTTATCGTGGCTGGTTTGATGCTCAGTTTTGCTTGTGCTAAACGCGAGGCTTACCAGTTGCCGCCTAATGACGTCATTGCCGGTGTGCCGCCCGCGACTCGTCTGCACGTCCGGCGTTGGGTGAATCTTCTGGGCAAGAATGTCGACCGGGTCCCGGAGTTTACTTCGTTGGATGTCCAGTTCCCGTTTGATTTGAAGTTGCCGCAAGGCTTCGCAGCCATCGGCTCCAGTCGCAACTCCCTGGTTGCTATTTCGCCGGATGACGTCTATTTTAAGATTTGCACCAAGCTGAACTTGGAAGGCGGCGATTTGAATTTCTGGCGCAAGGTCGTGTATCGCGTGTTGACTGAGGTCAATGGTATGAAGATTGTGTCGGAGGAGGGCTTTACTTCTTACGAAAATATCGATGGTTGGAAGATGCAGGCCACTAAGCTCATTGGCAAGCAAAAGTATACCTACAACCTCGTCTGGCAAGTCCACGATGGTGAGATTTTTATGGTCGAGATGTATGGTCCTTCGGACGCTGTGAAAATCAACCAGGAGGTCTTTGACAAGTCAGTCAAGAGTACAGATTATTCTTACTGGCGGAAAAATTTTCGTTACCGCGAGCCGACTTACCGCTGGCGGCAAACGCAGAAATTTCGTCA
>CAZUCG010000547.1:0-2241 GCA_964619145.1 uncultured Lentisphaeraceae bacterium
TGACCAACTTTTTCCGAAGTAATGTCCATTTGTTAACCTCATTGTTGAACATATTTGTTAATATTTATCGTCTTAATTTATATTATACGTCCAATAAAGGTAAAAAACAACACCGCGACCGACTTTTGCCGCAAACCAGCGATCAATGCGAGCAGTAAGAGCTTTTCTACCATAGCATAAAGGCGCTGGCTGTCAGCCCCAAGGCCAAGCAATAAATCCCGAAGCACCAAAACTTCTCCAGCACCTGGCTATAAGCGAGAATCTTCAGCGCGACAAATCCCACGCTCGCTGAGACCAAGCAAGCGAACAGCAAGCTGTAAATCCCAGCGGATGTATCGGCTAATGACAAAATATCCTTACTTTTTAACAATATACCGCCGACCAAGATGGGTATCGACATCAAAAATGAAAACTCCGCGGCACTTCTGCTACTAATTCCCAGCCAGCGTGCGGTCACGATAGTACTACCGGAGCGGCTGATTCCCGGCAGTATGGCAAAGGCCTGCGCCAAGGCTATGGCCAGTACGCGCGGCCAATTCAGTGAATTGGGGGACTTCGGCATTGTCAGCCAACGGGTCGAGAGTAAAATAAGACCGGTTAGCAACAACAGCAAGGCGATAGCAGAGGGATTTTCGAACATACTGTCTAATTTTTCTTTGGCCAGGAAATAAATGATTGCGGCCGGAAAGCCAGACGCCAATAAGTAACCGGCATAGACCCAGGATTGTCGCTCTCGTCGCCACAGCCCGAGCAACAACTCCCGGATCCGCTGGCGATAGAAACACAGAATGGACAGCAGTGTGCCACCGTGCAGGACCAGTTCCAGAGCTGGTCCCGGAGCCGCTTTGAAGCCGCTAAAATGCTGCATCAACACCAGATGTCCAGAGCTGCTCACCGGCAGGAATTCAGTCAAGCCTTGAATTACTGCCAAAATCAGCAAGGAAATTATACTCATAATACAGGAAACCTTTCGCAATAATACAACAATAGCTGCAACGGGCAAAATCTTTAAGATACTATCTGAAACTGATTTTTCTATCCACTAGGGAGCAAGAAAAGCAATATCGATAAGTCGATAAGTCGCGCGATCCAACCGCGGCCAATCCTTAGAACTGCAAAAAACACCTGCTTTAACTGTTACCTTTAGCCGCCTGTGCTTGACTTATGCGCTTTAAGTTATATTTTAAGATTTGTATGAAATGCTGACTTCTGTTTAACTATATCCGTCATTTTAGAAGAATTTACATAACCTCGAACTAGGGATTTAAAAATGAAAAAGCGTGTGTTTTCCTGGCTGACAATGGCCTTTTTTTGGACTGCTATTGCATTGTCGGCTGCGCCGATCACGGTGGACTTTGATCCCCATCCGCCGCGTCGCGCCATCCTCGATGCAGACAAACCACTCGTTCTAATCCAAGACGGCATCCCGAATCTCGAAATCGTGGTCTCGCCAGAACTCGCAGCATCGGTCAAAACTACTGCGGCTAACGAATTGAAGACGTTTTTGGAAAAGTCGTTTTCAGTCAACATCCCGATAGTGCCACGACCCAGCGCTGACAAGGTCAGCCTGGTACTCGGCGTCACTAATCTGACCAGGGACTTGGGGGTAGACTTGCGCGGTTACGCCCGTGATGCCTTTGTGATCAAAGCCTTCGGGCAGCTGATTGTCCTGGCTGGAAACGATGATCAGAAAGGCAAAGGTTGGTCATTTGAACGCGGCACTACCTTCGCGGTCTATGAATTCCTGGAGCGTTTTCTGGGTGTCAGATTCTATTTCCCTGGCGAGTTGGGCACAGTCGTGCCTGAACACCGCACGCTAGCCATCCCTTCGCCAGACATTATTGAACGGCCTGATTTTCACGCCCGCAAGCACAGTAATGACGGTGCCTGGTATTTGGACAGCCCGACTGCAGATATGACTACGCAAGAAATCAAGGCCCAACAGGAAGAGGTTGCCAAGGAGAACCGCCCGCTTAACATCCTTCGGCAACGGATGCAAACGCGTTATATCCCCAACTGCCACAGCTTGGAACGCTCTGGCTACCTGGAACGCTTCGCTGAATCACACCCAGAATATTTTGCCCTCACCGCTCAAGGGAAACGCCTGATCGACAAAAGAGAATCCGTGTATGCTGGCAATCTCTGCTTCCTGAATCCCGGTTTCCGCGAGATGCTATATCAGGACGCAAAAGCTTTCCTGTCAGGAGTCAGCGCTGAAGAACACGGTGTATTTATGAAGCG
>CAZUCG010000548.1:0-2240 GCA_964619145.1 uncultured Lentisphaeraceae bacterium
GCTTCGCCTCGCGCGACTATCTATTTGACTATGGCAGCCAAAGGACACGCTTTGCTGGAGGGCCGTGGCTATGTGACGCCTCAAGACGTCAAATCGGTGGCTATGGATGTCTTGCGACACCGGGTTATCTTGACCTATGAGGCAGAAGCGGAGGAAAAAACTCCCGAAGATATCGTCCAGACAATTTTGAATACTGTAAAAGTGCCCTAAGTAGGTCTTACGATGATTCCGAAAGAATTAGCCAAAAAGATTCGCTATTTGCAGATTCGCACCAACAAGACTGTCAATGACGTCTTGGCGGGCGAATACAAAAGCGCGTTCCGTGGCGCCGGGATGGAATTTGACGAAGTCCGGGAATACCAGCCGGGTGACGAGGTACGCTCTATCGACTGGAATGTCACTGCCCGGCAGGGCCGGCCATTTGTCAAACGCTTCCACGAAGAGCGAGAGCTGACGGTGATTTTTGTGGTTGACTTATCGGCTTCCGGGCAATTTGGCTCTGGCGAGCGCTCGAAGAACGATTTAGCGGCAGAGCTTTGCGCCTTGTTGTCATTTTCGGCTGTGAAGAGCAATGACAAGGTCGGATTGATTTTGTTTACCGACCACATTGAGCGTTTTATTCCTCCGGGCAAAGGTATCTCGCACGCGATGCGGATCATTCGGGAAGTATTGGGCTTCTCGCCTCAAGGACGACAGACGAACATCGCCACCGCCTTGGATTTTTTGGGCAAGGTTATCCGCAAACGGGCCGTGGTGTTTTTGATCTCTGATTTTCTGAGCGGTGGGTACGAGAAGCCATTGCGAATGCTCAGCCGTCGGCATGATATGATTGCGGTTACGGTCAGTGATTTGCGTGAGCGGATGCTACCAGCTGTCGGATTATTGGAGTTGGAGGATGCAGAGACAGGCGAATGTTATCTTATTGATACCGGCAGTCAAGTGGTGCGGCAAGATTATGCCCAACTGGCTGAAAATCAGCAGAACGCCTTGCGCAATGGCCTGCGTTCGATGGGTATCGACCAGCTTGATATCGGCACAGAGCGTGAATATCAGCACGCCGTGGCTGCCTTTTTCCGACGTCGAGAGCGACTGCGGAAGTAAATTGGCTTAAGAGACGTCTTGTAGAGGTGAATGATGGCAGATTTGCAATTAGACTTGAGTGATATCCAATTGACCCAGAAAAAAAACAGCAGTAGCAACCGCTGGTATATTTTTTTGTTACTGTTGATTTTGCTCGTCCAAGGAGTGATTGCCTATCTGCTTTGGCGGCAGCCGGTAGAACAGAGTGCCGCTGCCTTGACGGCCGAACAGACGTTGGCTTTGGCCCAGAAACTCGAGAGCCTGGATGTATTTCCGGAGGCCGCGCAGGCCTGGCAGCAATATCTGGAAATGACAAAACCCGACGCCGAGAAGGCCGCCAAACTCTGGTACCGTATTGCGAGCATCCAGCAAGATGGCCGCCTTTATGACGAGGCCATTGCCAGTTATGCTCGCTCACAGGCAATGCACAAAGTAGCAATCCTGGAGCCGGAGATTGCCCGTCGGACGCAGACCTGCTTGGAGCAACTCGGTCTTTTCTCAGCCTTGCAGCGGGACATCCGCCAGCGCACGGATTTGGCTCCAGACGGCAGCAGCAAGAGCCAGCAAGCGGAGGTCCTGGCGGAAGTCGGTGCTTGGAAAATCACTCGTTCTGATTACGAGCGTTCGTTAGAGCAGCAAGTCGAGGCGTCTTTGGGGATGCTGCCAGCAGGCAGTGACAGCGGCGAATTACATAGGCGCAAGAAAGCATTGTTGCAGAAGCTCAATGACCCGAAGACTTTCCCCGAGCAATTCCAGCAATTCATCGTTGGCGAGTTGCTGTATCGCGAAGCACGGGAACAGAAGTTGGCTGAGAAGCAGGAATTCCAGTCTTTTATGCGCCTTTCCGAGCGTCGTTATTTGGAACAGAGTCTGTTGAATACCTTGCCGTTGCCAGACATCAGCGACGCGGAAGTGCAGTTCTACTACGAAAAGCACCCCGACGAATTTCAGCAAGATGGCAATTCTCAGCCTTTGGCTGAAGTAGCTGCTAACATTCGCCAAGAGCTCTTCCAACAGAAGCGTCAGGAGAGCCAACAGAAGTTTATCAAGTCCTTGATTGACAAATACGACGTCGTGTATCATACGGCTCGGTTGCCGGAACCCGAGAATAGCATTGAAGAGAAAAAGTAATCACAGCAGATGGCATCGCGCGTCCTTGT
>CAZUCG010000549.1:0-2236 GCA_964619145.1 uncultured Lentisphaeraceae bacterium
CTCGATGATAATCCGGGCCTACATCCAGCTGCGCAAAGCCGGCCTGGAAAACATCGGCACCAACGAACTCGAGAGTCACTTTATGGCCGGTGGCGATATTCAGAAAGTCATCAATGCCTTGATTGCTGCCGACAAGGCTGGCATCAGACTCGATTTCAAACGCGCGGCAGCCATTGATCTGGCTGGTCGTGATGTGTTTGGTGCCGTCTGCACCAGCGTCAATCCAATGGTCATTGATTGCCCTGATAACAGCAAAGGACGCGCTACAATCGACGCAGTCGCCAAAGATGGCATCCAAGTCAAGGCCCGCGCCCGAGTTACTGTCCGTACTAATTTGGACCGCTTGGTCGGTGGCGCAACCGAGGAGACTATCATCGCCCGCGTCGGCGAGGGCATCGTCAGTACCATCGGCTCTTCTGAATCTTATTCAACCGTACTGGAAAATCCCGATCAAATTTCCCAACGCGTGTTGGAAAAAGGCCTTGATAGCGGCACAGCTTTTGAGATTCTCTCCATCGATATAGCTGATGTGGACATCGGCGACAATGTCGGTGCTCGTCTGCAAGCAGAGCAAGCTGAAGCTGATATGCGCGTCGCCCAGGCGCGAGCTGAGGTACGTCGAGCGGCGGCGGTTGCCTCTGAACAAGAGATGCGGGCCAAAGTGCAAGAAATGCAAGCCAACGTCGTGGCTGCGCAAGCCGAAGTGCCGCTGGCTATGGCAGCCGCTTTACGCCAAGGGAAGCTCGGGGTTCTGGACTATTACAAGTTGGAAAACATCAAGTCCGACACAGAAATGCGTAATAGCATTAGTGGCGACCCCAATAGCGAGTCGATAAAATAACTTGCTGCCAGCATTGTCGAACACCTGCCTGCGACAGCCTCCGCGATGACAGCCGGGGCTGCCGCCAGAAATAGCGCGACTAAGTCGTGTTCCTCCCTCTCTCCTGACAACCAAGTTGTCAGGAGAGAGGGTTACAGATAGGAGATGACTATGAAAAATTGGTTTGGGATAATAGTTTTCCTCGGTATGGTGATCTTGAATGTCGTACTGGAGAGTCAGAAAAAATCACGCTTAGCTCGTGAAGAAGAAGAACTTGAGCGCAACAAGCCACCTGCCGTACCGCCTAAAGACGGCGGATACCCGAAAAAAACCACCCTGATGCCTCCGCCAGCAGAAACTCCGGTTCAGCCAGCTGGCAACAAAGAAAATGACTCTTTGCAAGAACTTATGCAGGCGTTGTTTCAACGCGAAACAGAGAGCCAAGCGGAAATAATCGAGCCCGAAAAACGCCCCCTGCCCCGACCAGTTGCCAGGCCTGTGGCGCCGCCGGTTGCCCGGCCAGTCGCGAAGTCGGTCACCCGGCCAGTCGCGAAACCAGTCGCCAAGAAAGCAGTCCCGACTCCGAGCAAACCAGTCGCGGCGTCAACAACAAAGCCAATAAAGCCGATAATAGCGAATTCTATTGCCACTGTCCGCACTAAGAAGGTAGCTGCATTTGTAGTTCCGCGTCGGCGTCAAGACTTGCGCTTGGCGGTTATTATGGCTGAAGTGTTGGGGAAACCGAAAGCCTGGTAGTAAAGACCGGTTCTAACTAGACCCCGCCCAAAAAGACAAGTTGTGTTTTAACCACGGAAAACACAGTTGTCAGTTGTTAGTTGAATATCCACAATGCCCAGCGGAACTATTGTCAGCCACAATGCTGTTTAGTTTGTGGACACTAGTCAACCCTCAAGTTTCTCGGGGACATAAATTGTTTCGCCTTTTCGGATGGCCTCTACCTAATCTGTCACTATTCAGATATCGCCGCAATCCCAGCAGCCTGACCTTGTAGATTAGTTAAAGTTGTGCCTAACTGCAAAACAGCAATGGCGAACAAACATAAGCACCAGGCCCACATTGTTGGCCTCCTCTCGTTCAAACATCGTCTTTCGTTCAATAAATTGAACCGTATGCTAGCCTAAAGGTTGCCAATTCCACCGGCAAAGTTCCTAATTCAGATTATTTATGCTGTGACACGTTTTAAAATAATATTTAGGAATTATATTATGTGCTTTATACTTTTTGGTTTATTTACTTTTTTTAGTGTTTTCAGGGTATGGTATGATTGACAGTCCTCCTGTGCGCACAATTTTTTTATGCTCTGGTCGGCTGGGCATCCCGATAATAGATGCTTTAAGGCAAGATTCTCGCTTTGTATTATTGGGTATATGTTCGCAGATAGACAAGCCGGTTGGG
>CAZUCG010000550.1:0-2228 GCA_964619145.1 uncultured Lentisphaeraceae bacterium
ACACTAACCCAAATCCCAAATTTGAAAAGGTCGGCAGCGAATACCCGCTCAGCTCGAAGACGATCCAGACCGAGTTGACTTCGCCCGCCGGCAAACTTAAAGATGGCAGCAGCCGAGCCAGCATCGGCGAACTGATTACCTATGAAATACTAATCGACATCAAAGACAACCTGGTGCTTTATGATTTGAATTTCGCGGATTTCCTGCCAGATGGCCTCAGCGCCATCGCTGCGAACTACAACATCAACCTTGGGGGAACAGTGGCGATGAGTATTGCCGCTCAGGGCAATGGCACGACTCTGATAACAGATACCGCGATGCCGCTGGCCGATGTGTCCGCAGTTGCCGGGGTAAGCAATGAGATTGTAATCATTATCACTGCGACTGTCGACCAGACATTTGTCACTGGCACTGGCGCCACCGACAACGGCCCCTTTGGCGTCGGCGGTGCCAACAGCATCGTCGATGCCGGCGATATTTTCGCCAATATTGCTACTCTCACCTGGAACCAGGTCAACGACCAGCCCAGCGAAAATAGCCAGGACATCGAACCGGCGCCGGTCACCTTCACCATCGTCGAACCCAGACTGGATAACAGCTTCAACAAAGTCATTGTTGATATCTTAGACTTTGACGGCAGCACGGTGGTCACTAGCAGCCGTGGGCATACCGGCATAGTCAGTGGAGGTATGGTCCCGGCCGCCGCTGGAGGTAAAACATCGTTCTTCCGCTATCCGCCTGGCGGTGGCAATCCCACCTTGGTCGCGGACGTACAGGTGGTACTGCCGGATGACTACGTTGAATACCGTGTCTCAGTCAGCAACTCCGGCAACGCCAGAGCCTTTGATGTGAAGATCAGAGATCTCTTGCCGCCAGTCGCTAAGCTCAGCTACAGCTCCGGCTCCGGCACCTTCGCACTAGGCACCGAGCCTTATACTGCCGGTAGCGCCGACAGCCAGCTGAGTATTACCAGCAGTACCGTTAATGTCGCCGGCGTCGACCATACGCAACTTGACTTCTCCATCGATATGCTGGCCGCCGGAGAGACCGCCACCATCACCTACCGCGCTCAAGTCTTGCAAGGCCTTGGGGCCGGGCATTATATCGGCCCGAACGTGGCGAATTTGCTGGATGTCGGCTCATTGCCAGACGCTACCTTCGCGGTGCCGGTCGGAAATCTGGCCGCCGGCAACAACGTTTTCGATAACGCCAGGGAACGCGACACCAGCTCAACGCCGGCTTATGCAGCCCAGGGTCCAAAGGGCGATGACATCGGCGTGCAGTATCCGGAATTTAACACCCGGGTTTATCGTCGCTATGACTTGGCGGGAACCTTGACTGACACGCTGCTGGCAACTACCACCAATCTGCACATTGGTGACATTCTGATTTACGAGCTGGAGGCCGTACTCCCAAGGCACACGACTTTGTTCGATGGTGGCGCCCCAGGCAACGCCTTGGCCTTCCGACACCGTCTCAACCGCGGCTATCACGTTATTGCGGCTTCGGAGGAATTCGCGGCTGGTGACATTGATCTTACAGCGCTGCACCAGGCCGGCTCACCGCCAACGCCATATACCGTCATCGGCACACAACAATACCCAACCTGGTTTTTTGACGATATCGCCAACAGCGCGGGCAGCAGCCAGACCGCGATCCTGCGTTTCCAGGCCGAAGTAAAAACAACAGAATACAGCGGGGCGCCTTACTTCATTGACCAGACAACAGCCTATAGTCTCATTAACCGGTCTTACTTGTTCTGGAATACTGCCGATCAGGCCGAAAAAAACACCCTGCAATTTACGGCTAACATCAATAACGGCGATCACCCTTTCCTGCAAAGGGACTCGGTGACCACCAGCGTGGTTCAACCTAACCTGCTGCTCTCCAAAAATTCTGTACCAGTACCAGGCAGTTTCATTGGCGTCAGCAGCGGTATCGGTGATTCAGTGACTTATACTCTTACTCTGCGTAATTGGAACAGCGCCAGCGCCGGAACCTACCGAGGCCGCGGC
Organism: uncultured Lentisphaeraceae bacterium; assembly: GCA_964619145.1. Taxonomy (GTDB): domain Bacteria; phylum Verrucomicrobiota; class Lentisphaeria; order Oligosphaerales; family Oligosphaeraceae; genus JAAZIZ01. The sequence continues at coordinate 2,016 of CAZUCG010000550.1, forward strand.
AGCGCCTATAATTTGCAGCTCACTGATATCCTGCCGAAAGACCTGGCACCAATCGCGCCGGCAGAGCCGCTGCTGACGGCGGCAATTCACTCGATCAACACTACTACGGGAGCTACTGCCGGACTGCTACGCTCCCTCACCCGTAACAGCGACTACAACTACAACTACGCTTCTGATCCTGTCAGCCTGCAGGGAACCATCACTTTTACCAGC
>CAZUCG010000551.1:0-2215 GCA_964619145.1 uncultured Lentisphaeraceae bacterium
AATCTACCTGCCGCAACCGGCTGAATAATTTGCTATAAATCATTTCTGTGATACATTCAAGAATGGAACGGCAATCTTCCGCTGCTGCTGCTTCTATTTGCCAAATCATCCCTTGGGCAAATGAAAGTAGCTCGGCAGAGTTGCTAAATTTCTTGCTTTCATTGTCTGGCCAATGCTAGTTCACAGAGGCCCGAAGAGAGAATTTGCTGAGTTAGTTATATTGGCCAGATTTCGCCTCCTGCTCAGGGGGTGGGTTATACCCCATACTGAGTCAGGGTTTTACCCTATAACGTCGGCACCTAATCCGCGGTATATTACTTTTGCTACGAATCCAGCATTGTCAGCAAACGGATGGGCAAGAGCGATTATAACGCTACAATCTACTCATTGCAGTCGAATGCCGATGCAGTCTTCAAGGAGCCGCAACAGTCGTCAGCAAGTACCCGAAAACAAATATTGGTGCAGCGCCAGTAAATCTTCGGCGGAAAGGAGTGCAGTAAATTGAGAGATGGGCCCGGCTTTACAGTTATTGTCCTGATGATCGCAGGAATGCTCTTTTTGCTCTCCTCCTTTTCCTGCTGAATAGCACGAGTCGCTCTTGGGAAAAAAACAACCCCAACACCTTCTAAACGAGGTAATTTGATAACCTAACGGAGAACAGAGATGGGATGTATACTGGTAATTATTGCCTTGGTTGTGCCTCGCGTGATGATGTTCAGCGTTTTTTTACTGACAGACTGGTTCGGACGCGCGTTTGAAACTCGGTTGTGGCCCTTGCTGGGATTTGTGTTCCTGCCCTATACTACTCTCGCCTATATCGCGGCGATGCTAAATAATAATCACGCTCTGACTGGCGGTTGGCTAGCGCTCTTTATGGTAGCCATTATTATCGACGTTACGCATTGGGGTGGCGGTGGACAGACTTGCCACAGAAAGTTACACCGGACTTGATTTTACGAAAAATATTGCCCCGGAAGCTACGCTGCATCCCCATATAGGACATTCCGAAAATAGCCCTCAACGAGATGAACTTATGACGCTTGCACCCAATAAAACGAAATTAGTCTGTACGATCGGCCCCGCTTCCGAGTCGTTTGAGGTGATGCTGCAAATGCTCCAGGTCGGAATGAACGTCGCTCGGCTTAATTTGTCGCACGGCGATTTTGCCTGGCACCGGAGCGTCATTGCTAATCTTCGGCGAGCAGCCGCCACAGTGGACAAGCGGGTGACGATTATGGCCGATTTGCCGGGTCCAAAGATGCGGATCGGGCAATTGGCTGAAGAGCCGATTGAGTTGCAGCGCGGTGATCTATTCACCTTGACTACCGACGAGATCATTGGCGATCAGCACCGCGTCTCGGCATTGTTCCCGCGCCTACTCACAGTTGTCAAGCCCGGCGACTACCTGTTTTTGAACGACGGCGCGATACAACTGGAGGCGCTTAGGGTCGTCGGGCACGACCTCGAGTGCCGTGTGCTGATCGGAAGCGAGTTGCGCTCGCGAAAAGGCTTGAATTTGCCTGGCATCAATCTGGGGATCAGTGCTTTTACCGAGCACGACCACGACTGCCTGAAGTTCGCACTGGAAAACGGTGTCAATGCCATCAGCCAGTCTTTCGTAGAGACGGCCGCCGATATCGCCGCCGTACGGAAGGCCGCCGCAGACTTGGGACATCACCCGTTCATCATCGCCAAGATTGAAAGGACGGGAGCTCTGCTTCAGATCGATGAAATCCTAAAGGCCGCCGATGGGATTATGATTGCTCGCGGTGACTTGGGGGTGGAAACTCCCATCGAGAGGATGGCCGTCGTTCAGAAGCGACTGATTGACAAGGCCAACCGGATCGGCAAACCAGCCATCACGGCCACGCAGATGCTTGGTTCGATGGCAACTCAATCTCGTCCGACTCGGGCTGAAGCCACCGATGTGGCGAACGCTATCTTGGATGGCGCGGATTGCGTAATGCTTTCCGAGGAATCAGCCTTGGGGAAATTCCCCGTTGAGGCGGTGAATATGCTCGCCAGGATCGCGACTGCGATTGAGAAATATCGCGACGACGAATGCGAGCAAGGCGGTTACCCGTCTTACGACCGCGAACGTGACACTCATCTCGTGGACCTCATTTCGCACAACGTCCGGCAAACTGTGGCGCATTTGTCCCCCGCGGTCGTTATCGTTCCTACGGTCACGGGATACACGGCGCGAATGATCTCC
>CAZUCG010000552.1:0-2208 GCA_964619145.1 uncultured Lentisphaeraceae bacterium
CCACCCCGGAGCAGAACTCCGCCCGGCTATCCTGGAGCAGACGCAGATGATCTTCGAGGTTCTGCCGGAAATATGACGCGTCGATATGATAATTCATCGTCACAATTGCGTCCACCAGCCCTGCTTCTGCCCATTCAACCCAATCTTGACCCTCGGTTACCGCCGGTCCCAGACCCCAGACCGGCGGCGTAGTGATATCCCGACTATTCAAGTAATTACTGCGCGCTGCTATGGTCAACTTCAGGCTATATCGATTCGTCACTTCACGCACGGCGAAAACCGTCGCCCGGACATTGGCATTCAAGCAAGATAACTCTTTGTAGAGATAGGCCGGATTGCACCGATCGGAGGCCGCGGGGACCGCAGAGCCGAAATATTTCTGCCGCAGAGAGCGGCAGGCCTCGCATTCACAAGGATAATCCAGCATCAGCAAGCTATTGGCGCTGCGAATGAAATCCAACTGGATGCCTTGCAGGCGTGAAGCATATTTCCTGGAGACTTCCTCGACCGCGGCAACCAAGCCGACTCGGAAGCTAGGGTGGTTAGGGCAGGGCGCCGGCAGACGAATGCCCTGGCGAGACTCCATCTCCCGCCAACGCTGTTCCGGCAAGACTCGCATCGTCGGGCAGTTGATGGCCTCTTGGGGATGCAGACGCGCCTCGACAGCTAAACCGGCCTGTTCCGCTGCCTGTAGGTAAGCGTCGAGGTTGCCGACAGACGGCAGGTAGATATTGCACCTAGTCACACCAGAACTCGCCAGGATTTGCAGCTGCGCAGCCATCTCCCGCAATGGCTGTTCCCGGTTGCGCACATAACGGGCGTGGTCCCAGACAGATATTTTCATTAGAGGATAACTCCTTTTGCTTTCAGTTGCTGCGCGGTCAGGTCATGATTTCGTGAAAATACGACTACAGGTTTGTTGCTGCGCAATTTCTTGTTTGCCATTTAGCTAAGATTACTCAGTACTGAGGTTGGCAGTATAAGTTACCGCAAAGTAAGAGAAAAATCAATCACCAAGCCGGATTTTCAGACATTATTCTGGATTTCTAATCAACTGTCAGAATTATCCCAAAAATTGGCCGTGCAGACCTTGCCGAAGCATTAACGCTAGCGGCAAACTGACTAGAGCCAGCAAACTGTCAAGTTGACGATTTTCGTCATTTTGGAAAACACCCGCTGTTTTTTCACCTCATCAGCGATTATATTATGTTTTTTGCCCCGGGGAATGTCATAGAGCAGTAATCATTGAGGATTTTTATGCCTAATAAGGCGCAACAAATGAATTTGAACCCGCTGATTTTCAATGCCTACAAAGTTCTGATGGGCGAAACGCTCACCCGTGAAGAAGCCTTGGCGCTCGCTTACCAGGTCCAAGGAGAGGATTTGCTGGATTTGCTGGCACTCGCCAACCGAGTCCGGAAAAAATATACTGGGCCAATTGAGCCTTGCTCCATCCTGAACGTAAAATCCGGTCATTGCAGTCAGAATTGCCGCTTTTGTGCTCAGAGCAGTCATTTTGACACCGCTGTGGATACCTATTCTCTTCTGCCGCCGGAAGAAGTACTGAAGGCAGCCGAAAAAGTCTATGCCGCTGGCGTGCGCAGTTTTGGCTATGTCACTAGTGGCTGCGGATACCTTGAAGAAAATGCGGAATTCCGGCAGATTTTGACTACCTTGGATCTCCTGCATAATAAGCTCCCGGATCTGAAAATCTGCGCAAGCGTTGGTATCCTCAGCGAGGAAACCGCGCGACTGCTGGCAGAACACCACGTTTACCGCTATAATATGAATCTCCAGACAAGTCCAAAACGCTACGCCGAATTGATTGCGGATACCCATTCCATTGCTGATAAGATCGCCACCATCCGGGCTATGCAGAAATATGGCGTCAGTAATTGCACCGGCGGGATACTAGGCCTAGGAGAATCCTGGACTGACCGGGTCGATTTGGCTTTCGCCATTAAGGAACTTGATGTGGAAAGTATTCCGCTGAATGTCCTGTTGCCGGTCAAAGGGACACCGCTCGCAGAACAAAAAGTGCTGTCTCCAGCCGAGGTCGCCAAAGCATTTGCCTTGTTTCGTCTGGTCAATCCGACTAAAACTATCAAGTTTGCCGCCGGACGCGAAACCATTATGAAGGACTTTCAGGGGTTGTTGATGCTGGCTGGCGCCAACAGTATGATCACTGGCGGATATCTGACAACCAGA
>CAZUCG010000553.1:0-2201 GCA_964619145.1 uncultured Lentisphaeraceae bacterium
TGGATGCCGGTCATTAATTCCAGCCGTCCTTCTGGGAGGCGCAGCCGTTCATATAATGGCTGCAGCTGTTGCTCAATTTCTTGTGAGGTGACTCGGTTCTCTGGCAATTCGCAAGCGAAATCGACTATGCTGACATTTTTATAACGCATTGACATTGGTAAGATTGGAAAAAGATGGCGCGCTTCAGAAGAGTACACTGCCGAGCGCAGTAGTTAGACCACATTCAAAAAGACGAAAACAATTTTGTCCACGAAAAACTTGGGGTGGTGGACTAGTGTCCACAACCTAAACAGCATTGTGGCTGACAATAATCCCGATGCGCATTGTGGACATCCAACTCACAACTGACAACTCACAACTGTGTTTTAGGAGGGGTTCTAGTTATAGCATTCTGTCCGGCCTCGGGCGGGTGAATTCCTCAGCGGGTGTGCAGCATATCGAAGACCATTGCTCCGAACAGGAAGCAGGACAGGACTATGCCGGTTAGGCCGATGGCCGGTATGCCCCACAGCAGAGGACCGACACCGGCGTGGATGATGATGGCTGAGCCTAGCAATAGCCCGACTTGGACCAGCGCTAGGCAAAGACGGTTGAAAGCGTGATTGAACAGCCGTTGGCTGTGTTCCAGGCCAACGATCTGTTGATTGAACACCAGCCGCCCCTCCAACAGTTGACGCCAGAAAATGCGCTGGCGGCGCGGGTAACTCTGCAGCAATTCCAGCAGCTCGTCGCTGATTTCCTGAATTTTCCTGATCTGTCTAGCTGGATTTAAACTCCGTAGAATGGCCTTGCGGACAAAAGGCTGCAGATGATATAGGATATTGAATTCCGGGTCGAGACTTCGGCCCATATCGTCAGACACACCCATAGCCTTCAATATCAAGTAGATGTGCGGCTTCAAGCCTAGCTGGTGGCGCTGGCAGAGCTGATAGAATTCCTGGGCCGAGTCCGAGACCCGCAAGTCTCCGATTTGGCGATAAAAAAAACGGTCGATATAAGCCGCCAAGTCGCGTTCGATGGCTTCTTGGTTTGGCTCCTCGGCGTACTCGGTGAGTTTCAGCAGCAGTCGCGCGGCGGTCTTCTCCTGTCGCCGGAGTACGGCCGCCAATAACCGGGCAAAGCACTCGCGCTCTTCCAGCGAACAGCGACCGATCTGGCCAAAATCCACATAGCAGATCTTGTTCTCCGGCAGGATAAAGACATTGCCGGGATGCGGGTCGGCGTGGAAAAAACCGTGTACGAAAAATTGCTCCAGCAGCAGGTCTGCACCGAGGGCGCTGATTTTTTTTCGCTCGGTGCCCATTTTATCGAGTCCTGCCAAGTCGGTGCCCTTGCAACCGTGAATAAATTCCATCGTTAGGATTTTAGGGGTCGATAATTTTGGGTAAACTTTTGGGATCACCAGTCCTACCCGGCCCTTGAACTGCCGGGCGAAGCGGCAGATGTTGGCATACTCTAAATCTAAATTCAGCTCATTCTCAAGGCTACGGGAAAATTCATTGACGATCCGGTTGAGTTGCAAAAAACGAACCTCGGCGTTGTGTTTTTCCAAGAAATTCGCCAGCAGGGCCAGGATTTCCAGGTCGGCTTTGATACCGTCTTCGATATCCGGTCGGCGGATTTTGACGAAGACCTCGCTGCCGTCCAGCATCCGGGCGCGGTGTCCCTGAGCAATGGAGGCGGCGGCGATGGGCACAGTATCAAATTCAGAGAAAAATTCTCGAATCTCGCCGTGGAGTTCCTGGCGGATGATCTGCTCGACTTTTGAGAATGGGAAAGGCGTGACTTGGTCTTGCAGCTTAGTGAATTCAGTCAAGTACTGCAGCGGGATTAAATCCGGTCGAGTGGAGAGGATTTGTCCCAGCTTGATGAAGGTCGGGCCGAGCTCGGTCATACTCTGGCAAATACGAGCCGGGATGCTCAGCTCAGAATTGGCCAATTCGTCCCAGTTGCCAGGGTGATATCTCTCAGGTACTAAATTACGTAATTGGGCAAATAAAAAACCGAAGCCATTCCTGAATAACACGCTTAGGATCTTGCGTAAGCGCGCCAAGTGCCGGTAAGTGCGAGTGATTTTTTGAAATGGCATTAACAATGGCATAATGGGAGCTAAATTAGGACAAGCAAAATTTGGGACGAATTGCGATGCTGCAGTAAAGTATATAATCTATGCTTGTTTTGCTAAGAATCAATAGCATAAG
>CAZUCG010000554.1:0-2201 GCA_964619145.1 uncultured Lentisphaeraceae bacterium
CAGACGACTGAGCCAGCGCCATCTGTAGCCAGCAAAGCTCAGGCCCTCGTTTTCACTGCTAGATACCGTAATATCAGATCAGCGTTTTACAAGAGCCGAACAGTAATTCTGGCATCCAGGCACAGCTGTTTGAAAATAATCAAATTGCTATCCGCCGGCAAAGCATTAGTTTTACTAAAAATACCCTCTATAAGTGGAAAAATCCCGGGCAAAAACTATGTTAAGGAGATTACCGAAGATTTACTGCACAAGGAAAAATATGATAGCGCTAGAACAAGAATTACTGTCCTTCAATGCCGAGGTGCAGACTGCACTGGCAGCTGTACAGGCACTCTCTGAATTAGAAGAACTGCGGGCCCGCTTCCTAGGCCGCAAAGGCGCATTGCCGGCCCTGATGGCCAAACTGGGACAAGTCCCGGCTGCCGACAAACCGGCAGTGGGCAAGACCCTGAACAGCGTCAAACAACAAATTCAGGCCGGCTTTGACGCCTGTGCGGATAAATTGCAGCAGACCGACACCTGCCAACGCGCGCTCGATGTCACCTTACCTGGACGTGAGCGACCGCTGGGGCACAAACATCCCATCACTAGAGTAATGCAAGACGCAGTAGCCATCTTCCGGCGGATGGGCTTCGTGGTCGCCGATGGCCCAGATGTGGAGACCGTCTGGAATAACTTCGATGCCCTGAATGCACCGCAAGAACACCCATCCCGCACACCAGAAGATACATTTTATTTTGATCTGGATAAAAACCACTGGCTTGATCCAGAAACATTAATCCTGCGCACCCAGACCTCGCCAGTACAGATTCGCTGTATGCTGAACCACACCCCACCAGTGCGGATTATCTGTCCCGGCCGTTGCTACCGCCGCGACACGCCGGATGCCACCCACGGGATGAGCTTCCACCAGATCGAAGGACTATACGTGGACAAGAACGTCTCCTTGGCAGACTTGAAAGGCACACTAGCGCTCTACGCCCGGGAAATGTTTGGCGAGGAAGTCAAAGTACGCTTCCGTCCGCATTTTTTCCCTTTCACTGAACCGAGTGTAGAATGTGATGCCTCCTGCATTATCTGCCTCGGCAAAGGCTGCCGCGTCTGCAAAGGCTCTGGCTGGCTGGAAATTGCTGGTGCGGGGATGGTCAATCCGGAAGTCTTCCGCAATGTCGGTTATGATCCGGAAACGACGACTGGCTACGCTTTCGGGATGGGCATTGAACGCATTGCGATGATTCGTTATGCCATCAATGACTTACGCTTGCTCTATGACAACGACCTACGCTTCTTGCATCAGTTTTAAGAGCTGAGTGGCGGCAGCCCCTTGAGGCATAATATTATCGCTTTAGCTGCCTGGGACTTACCCCTAAAACGCGAAAGAGTACTATGAAAATCAGCAGCATCCCAGCTCCCCCCGAACGCGAAGAATGGGGCTTCTTGCAAGACCTGCGTCAAGCAGAGCCATTCCACCTGCGTTGGGATTTCCATTCCCCTATTGACTGCGACAATCGCCTCGACTTGCGAGCCGGATTGACTTTTGCCATCACCTTCCCCGACCCGGAGGGACTGCTGACTACCGCTTATCAAGACGGCTTGCGCTTTATCCGCGCAGCCGGTTTGCCTGAGGATGGTGGCGTACCCTTGCTGATTCGGCAAAAAGCAGTTTCTGGTTTCGAGAGTTATCGCCTCAGCATCTCGCCAGAAGGCATAATTCTCGAGGGCGCGGACTGTGAGGGCATCCGCCGCGGGATATTTTTCCTGGAAGACTTAGCCACCGCCTCGGGCACGCCGTCTTTGCCGTACGGCGTCTGGGAAAAAGCGCCCTGGTTACGCAACCGCATTTCTCGATGTTTTTTTGGTCCCATCAAGCGGCCGCCCTTTAACCGCGATGAACTCCTGGATGAACTCGACTATTATCCCGATGAATATCTGAACCGCTTAGCTCACGAGGGCATTAACGGCCTCTGGCTGACCATTGTCTTCCGAGAATTGGCTGAGACCAGTTTCAGCCACCGCGATCCACTGGCTAATCAGCGCCTAGATAAATTGCGTCGTACGGTCCAACAATGCCGCCGCTATGGCATTAAGCTCTGGCTGTTCAGCATTGAACCGCGCCATCTGGAAAAAACCGACCCGCTACTGCTGGCGAATCAGGAATTCGCCGGTGCCCTCAGTTACGCCGGGACGCATTGTTTTTGCCC
>CAZUCG010000555.1:0-2195 GCA_964619145.1 uncultured Lentisphaeraceae bacterium
GCCGTCGATGAATTGCGGCAAGCCGGCATTGGGTTTGGCGATCAGCGGCACGCGGCTGTATGGCTTCAGCAGGCGGATGGTAGCAAGCATCTCTTCAGGTCCGCCAGAGCAATTGCAGCCGAATGCATCTGCGCCGAGGGCCTGCAAGGTAATCAGGGCCGAGACCGCATCATTGCCGGTCAGCGTGCGTTGACCGGCCTCAAAGGTCAGCGTGACTATAACCGGTAGAGCGCAAATTTCCCGGATGGCGAGCAGCGCTGTCCTGGTCTCCTGGACATCCATCATCGTCTCGATGACAAAGCCATCCACGCCGCCTTGCAAGAGCCCAAGGGCCTGTTCGCGATATGCGGCGACGGCCGTCTCGAAGGGTAGTTCACCGACTGGCTCGAGGAATTGTCCCGTAGGCGAGAGGTCGCCGAAGACCAGCACCCCGCCACCGACTTGGCAGGAGATTTTTGCCAGGTCGCGGTTGATCTCACGAGTCCGCTCTGCCAAACCGAAATCCTGTAGCTTCAGTGGGTTGGCGCCAAAAGTCGGCGTGTAGATAATTTTCGCACCGGCTTCGACATACTGGCGTTGCATATCCAGGACTGCCTCGGGGTGCTCCAGGCACCAAGATTCCGGACAGACACCCGGCGGTAACCCGCGTTTAATCAGTTCGGTGCCGGTGGCGCCATCGAGTATAACAATCTGCTTAGTAGTAAGGTTTTTGAATTCATTGCGGGTCATAAGTATCCTCCCGGCTGATGCCAGCGATGGCGGTGATGGTTTTTTCTGGTTCGATGGTGAAGCCGTTGCTCAGCCGAAGGCCCATTTCTGCCAGTGGGAACCAGTTAAAGAAGTGCTGCTGACCTGACAACGGCCAATCGCCATAACCGGCGGAAAAACGCCGCTGGTCTAAAAACAGCCCCTGGCGGAGAAAATCCCGACGGGCGAATTGTTGCAGGGTGTCCAAGGCGGCATCGACGCATTCGCTGCCGGTGGCATCCACGATCAGCGCCCCGGCGCCATCACCGCTGTCGAGAGCAGTGCGGACGAGTGCCGGTAACTCCGGCCCCAGAGTTATGCAGACCAACCAGACTTGGCTGGCTTGACTGAGAAAGCGCCCTAAGTTCGCGCTTGCCAAGCGCGTGCCATCACCTAGCAGCACTCCCTGGGCATTGTTTTCAATGACTGGCAAGGTGCCCGTCACTGCCCGAGGGCGGCATACTGCCTGGGCTCGAGATAGCCAGTGCTGCACGCGCTCTTGAGTCGGCCCAGAAGTCACTGTCGTGCCAGTACGATGCCCGAGACGTGAAAAAATCTGCGCCTCTGGAAAAGGATAGTCGATGCTAGCGAATTTGTGGATGGTGGTCAGCATAAAAGAAGTTGCGCGATAATAAATTTGCGGAAAAATAATTTACTGCCGAAATCAGAAAATACAATTGAGCCGCCGCTCCAGTTAGGGTAGATTTTCTCTGGAATTAGCCCGCTCGACGGATCAATCCTCCAGTAACTGCAGCTGGATAATCTCATACTTGTTGCGCCAGGCATCACGGACTATATGCGCTAAGATGCGCTGAGTGGCAAGAAGAGAATACCATTTATCACCAATCTTGATTGGATTAACCAGAGTGCGCTTGAATTCATCAGTCATTTCAAAGTCATCTGGCAGGTCAATTTTCTTCAGTGACTGACCGATTGCTAGAGCGGTATATTTGTCCACCCGCGTCGTCAGCAGATTCGCAGTGCGACCAATCAAAGCCTCCTGCTCACGGTCGGTGGAACCGACAGCTGCCAAAGCCTCGGCAATGGCAGCTCGAGAATGGCTGCTGTCTCCAGTAACTGCGGGCAAAACAAATTTATCATTTGGTCCAGGAACGTAAAAGGTGATGCTTTCGTAGCCGTCCGCAGGATTTATTCCTTTCAATAATTCCGCCCAAGCCGAAGGATTTCTGGAATTGGCATTGAATTTTCCGCGCGTTCTCTTCAATGGTCCAATCTTCACTTGGTCGAGAATATCCTTATCAGCGCCAGCGATAGCTAAAGTCCGAAATGGCTCCCCGCGATGAATGGCCCCGAGTTCCCACAATGACTGGAATGGCCGATTGGGAATAAAAGCCGTGGAGAAGGTCTTGGTAGATTCACTAAAATCCATCGCCTTATAATTTTCAATATCTGCTAAATCTGAAGCTTGTATGAAGTTTGAATTTACT
>CAZUCG010000556.1:0-2194 GCA_964619145.1 uncultured Lentisphaeraceae bacterium
CTGGTCAATTTGCTGACCAATATCATGGTCGGCCCGCAGCTACTGCCACGGTTGGATTTTTCAACCGGAATCCCGGCCTCCGACCGCACTATGGTGGTCGTACCTACGCTTTTAACCAGCCCGGCGGCAGTCGCCGACTTGTTGGAAGGACTCGAAATTCGCTATCTGGGCAATCGCGACCCGAACCTATCATTCGCGTTACTCACCGACTTCCGCGACGCATCAACAGCAATGCAACCCGACGACGAAGAACTGCTTCGCCTGACTGTACTGGGCATCCAGACTCTGAATATCCAGTACAGTCCGACCGGCACAACGGTCTTCTATTTGTTCCATCGACCACGAATCTGGAATCCGCACGAACGCCTCTGGATGGGCTACGAACGCAAGCGCGGTAAGCTGGAGCAGTTCAATGAGCTGCTGCGCGGAGGACCGCGCCAGCCGTTCGCCAAGATTGTCGGCGACCTGGCCTTGCTGCCCACAATTCGCTACATCATCACTCTGGACACTGACACCGACTTGCCTCGCGATGCCGCCCGCAAGCTCGTCGGCACGATGGCGCATCGGCTGAACCGACCGCAATTCGAGGCAGCCACCGGTCGCGTGGTTGAGGGCTACGCTATCTTGCAACCACGAACGCCGATTGGTTTACTATCAGCCAATCGCTCACGTTTCGCCCAACTCAGCGTCGGGGAAGCCGGTCTTGATCCCTATACCCGCGAAGTGTCCGATGTGTACCAGGATTTGTTTGCCGAGGGGTCCTATGTCGGCAAAGGCATCTACGACGTGGATGCCTTCCGGCAGGCCACCGCCGGAAGATTCCCGGAAAATCTTATCTTGAGCCACGATTTGATTGAAAGCGGCTACGCCCGCTCGGCGCTGGTCACCGATGTGGAGCTGCATGAAGACCATCCTGCCAGCTTTGCCGCCGAAATGAGCCGTCGCCACCGTTGGATTCGGGGCGACTGGCAAATCGCCGGCTGGCTGCTGCCAAGCGTGCTCGGACCGACCAACCGACGCCAGCCGAACACCATCAGCCCACTCGGCTGGTGGAAAATATTTGACAATCTACGCCGTAGCCTGGTGCCACCGGCCATCTTCCTGTTGTTACTCGGCAGCTGGCTGATGCCCTCAGACCCGATTGGTTTTTGGATTCTGTTCGTACTCCTGCTGGGAGTATTACCGGCGCTGTCAGCAACCTTGCTGGCAGGCGGTCATAAACCCCGCGAACGGACTTGGATTATGCATCTGAACACCATCTTGAAATCGCTGGGGCGCCAGTTAGCAGAGTTCGCTTTAGCCCTGTGCACCCTGCCGTATCGTGCCATCATCCATCTGGATGCAATCCTGGCTTCTGCCGGTCGTATGCTCTTCACCCGGCGCGGACTGCTGCTCTGGCACACCCAGCGTTATGCCAAACGCAACAACTGCGCGAGCCAGGGCGACTTCCTGCAGGAAATGTGGGTCGGACCATTCTTCGCCGTACTCGGACTGATAGCACTGACACTGAGACATCCCGCCGAATTGATTGCCAGCGGGCCGGTGTTGTTGCTGTGGCTGCTCTCCCCGCTCGTCGGCTGGTGGATCAGCCGACCACTGCTGACAGCCAAGCCAATCCTCGCCCCTGGGCAAAAGACATTCCTGCGTGGCTTAGCCCGCCAGACTTGGCGTTATTTCGAGGTACTGGTCAACGCTGAGGAACATTGGTTGCCGCCCGACAATGTCCAGAAATGCTCGCCCCTCTTGGCCGCTTCGACCTCAGCAACCAGCAGCGCCGCCATGCCGATGTTGGTCGCATCTCGTACCTCCCCGACCAACATCGGCATGGCGCTGCTGGCCAATTTGGCAGCCCGCGATTTCGGCTACCTCGCCACTGGCCAAATGCTTGACCGCACCGAGAAGACCATCGACACACTGGAACAACTCGATCGCTACCGAGGCCATTTCTACAACTGGTACGACACCCGGACGCTCCAGCCGCTACATCCTCGCTATGTGTCGAGTGTTGACAGCGGTAATCTCGCCGGAGCGTTGGCCACCTTGCGGGGCGGGCTGCTGGAATTGAAAAGCCAGCCGATCGTATCACCGCAACTGCTGGCAGGACTGAAAGATACCTTGGATAGATTGTCGTCTCCAGCCATTGCCCAACTCCGGGAAAAACTGCCAGCAGCGCTGCCGACTACCCTGCCGGCCA